>CAISZB010000226.1 GCA_903889845.1 uncultured Verrucomicrobium sp.
CCCGCTCACTGTCTCATTTTTCGACCGCCTTTTATAGGGGCACCCTGCAGGTCAACAATACGGCGGGGTCGGGCACGGGTGCCGGCAATGTGACCGTCAACGGAACTTCAGCCGCTGTTTATGGTACTTTGGCCGGCGGCAACGGAATCGTGAATGGCGGTACCGGCGTGTTCAGCGCAACGCGGGGGGGGGCGACTTACCAAAACTATGCCTCGGGCGTGCAGGGAATCATTCAGGGAATAACGCCCGATACCGGCACCTTTACAACGCCGACGGTGATCATCGCGCAGTATGGGCACCTTGCTCCCGGCAACGGCGGCGTCGGTACCCTGACGGTGAGCAATCTGACGCTGAACAACGGTTCGTATCTCGATTACTACTTTAAGAGTGCGAATCAGTCGAATTCCTTGACCCACGTCACCGGAACATTGGCCCTGGGCACCACCAACACGATCAAGGTGAATCTCTATCAGGAGGGGGGCACGCTGGCATTCGACGCTCCGGGTCTCTATAATTTGTTGGACTACACCACGCTGACCGGAAACCTCAGCGATCTTTCCGTGAACAACGCGCAAACCGGGTACACCTACACGTTCATCAACGACAGCACTGACGGCATTATTCAGGTGCAGATCGCCGCGGTTCCGGAACCGTCGGTCTGGCTCCTGGGGGCCTTCTCGCTGGTCGCTCTGTTCGGGATGCGTCGCCTGACTCCCCATTTTCTCGCGTGAGTTCACACATGAGCATGCGATTGCGCCGGGAGGTTCGGGAATGGCCCGCGGAAGCCATCTCCATTGGAAAAGGGCTTGCGCAGATTGCAAGAGGGGCCGCTTGGGTCGCCGCAGTTTCCTTCCCCTTATGGTTTGCCCCGGTCCCGGGGCTGGCCGAAGGACCGGCGCTGACCGGAATCGTCCCGGTGACGCTGGTGAATCCCGGCTTTGAAGCACCCTATACACCCGTGCCCCCAATCGATCCGAGCCAGAAGGCGAAAATCACCGGCAAGATCGCCAACGGATGGGAGGACAACTCCAACTGGGGCGATGTCGATATCGATTATGCCGCCGATCCTGTCAATCCGCACAGCGGCCAAACCTCCCAGCGGATGACCGTTTCCCGGGTCGGGAACGGCTACGCTCAATTAATCCAGTCTTTGACATTGGAGAAGGGCGTCTATTCGGCCCATGTCTGGCTGCGGGGTACTGCGGAATCGGTTGTCCGGTTCCAGCTTCGCCTGGTTCCCGCGCCCTATACGAAATATGCCTTCAAGGAGGTGATCCTGACGGATAATTGGCAGGAGGTGACCATCACCGGGACCGTTCCGGAGAAGAAGCCGATCATTCTCATGATCCTGGCCGAACATCCGGTGACGTGTTGGGTCGCCGACGCTAGCATCGAGAATGTGACCAACGTGGCGAGCACGGCCCCGCCGCATGCCGGGAATCTCCTGGCCGGGGGCTCCTTCGAGGCCGGAGTCTCGTTCGGCTGGAGTATCCGTCTGGGGGGGCCGCCGACGCATGCCTTCGCCGATCCCCGCCCTTCGATCGACGCGACGACTGCGACGGACGGGAAGCGTTCGCTTTCCGTCGGGATTCCCGATGGGGATACCGCCTACATTTTTTCCCCGCTGATCCATTATAACATCAACCGGCCCCATACCCTGAGCCTCGACCTGAAGGCGAGCCAGCCGACGACCGTGAGGGCCGAGTTCTGCGACGGCCTCTTCGGAAAGAATTTCGATGTCGGCACCGAGTGGCAGCGGTACACCTGGACCCTGACGCTGCCCTATCTTCCCTATGCGCGGTTGCGGCTGACGTGCAAGGCCGCTGCGGGCGGCCCGGAGCAGAAGCTGTGGATGGATGCCGTGCAGCTGGAGGAAGCGGACCACTCCACCCCCTATGCCGCGCCGTTTCCCTGCGAGATGACGCTCCGCCTCGCCAAGCCCGGCGGCGTGGTCTTCGACGGGGAAGGCGCGCAGGTGTCGGTCCGCGTGATGCCGGCGCCTCCGTCCGGGGCGGCGCTCCGCCTCTCGGCAGTCGATCTTTACGGACGGCAACGCCAGATCGATGCGGTGCCCCTCCCTTCCAATTCGTTTTCCCTGCCCGACTTCCCTCAAAATCCCCGGGGTCTTTTCAAGCTCCGCGGCGAGGTGGTCGATTCATCGGGAGGACCGCTTTCCGCTCCGGTGGAGATGATCTTTGCCCGCCTGCCCAAGCCGCGGGAACTCGACCCGAAAGCGTCGTATTTCGGGATTCATATTCCCCTCAATCCCGATTTTATCGCCATCGCCCACGCCACTGGCCAGCGGTGGATACGGCTGCACGACACAAGCGTGATCGGGAAATGGGCGATTGCGGAACCGAGTCCCGGCAATTTCGAATTCTACGATAATGGGATCACGGCTGCCCACGACGCGGGATTGGCGATCCTCGGGATGTTCGACGGTGCCCCGGCCTGGGCGACGAAGACGCCGCGTACCGATGAAAGCTATTTTTCGATCTGGAATATTCCTGATTCGCTTGAGCCGTGGAAAAACTACGTTCGCACGGTGACTTCCCATTACCGGGGCAGGATCGACGATTGGGAGGTCTGGAACGAGCCGTGGGGTAAATGGTGGTTTACATCGAAAGTGAAGGGGGCGACGCCGGAATACTACGCCGAGTTATTGAAAGCCGCCTATCAAACGGCCAAGGAGGCCAATCCTCAGGCTCGCATCATCGGCATCGACACCGTGAACAATGATGCCTGGACCGCGAAGACCCTGGCAGCCAGCGGCACGGACTGCTTTGATGTTTTCTCTTTTCACGACTACACAGCGGCCTTCTTCGGCGGCCCCAACAACAAAGCGATGAGCGATGCGCTTTTCTACTCCACCGCCCAGGCGAAGGTGGGCCAGGCGAAGCCGCTGTGGGACACGGAAGATGGTCCGAGCGTGATGACCTCGTTTTATGCTCCCGAAACGGGGGGCCCCTCCTTCCGCGATCAGATGGCCCAGTCGGTCCGCTTCGACGTCTCGCAGATCGCGGCGGGAGTGCATCCCTTTTTTCTTTATGCCCTGCCACTCGACCCGGCCATGGGAGCGACCGATTTCTGCGCCGACGAATTCGACCGCTCCATCAAGCCGATTCTCGCGGCCCGCGCCGTGCTGGCCAGCCTGATCGACGGCGCACCCTGCTCCCAGCGAAGAGAGCCCTTGCCGGGCGTCGATGCGTACGATTTTCGGCAAGACTCCCACACCATCACCGTGCTCTGGAGTTATGATAGCGCGGCCCACGAACTGCCGGTCCCTCCAGACTCCAGCGCGCTGGACGTACTCGGCAATCCGATCACGGGGCCATCCGTTCATCTCGACTCCTTGCCGGTCTATTTCATCCATTGATCGATCATGACGACGCTCGCCCCTCGTTCCTCGATTTCCTCCTGGGAAACGGTCCGCCGCGAACTGACGGCCCAACTGCTCCCGAAAGCCCGGACATCGCGCGCATTCGTCGCCGGGCTGAATCAGCCGAAAGGTTTGGAGTGGGCCGCTTTTTTTCTCCGCCCGATTCGCGAAAGAGGCCTCCTCTCCCCGGACGAGATCGAACGCGGCCTGATCCGGGCGCAGGAACATCCGGACCTCATCGCCTCCCTGATGGAACATCGGGTCGAGCTGCTGGGCGGCTATGCGCCCCAGCAGGTGGGCGATCCGATCGATTGGTTCCACATGCCGGAGGGCGACGCGCAGTGGGCGACTCACCTCTCCCGGCACTACTGGCTGGCCCCCCTTGCCTTTGCCTGGCGCGCCACCGGCAATCCGGCATACGGAGAGAAGATTGCCTCTATCCTTCTCGATTGGGTCGAGAGAAATCCGCTTCTTTCGGCCGATCTGGAGCATTTGTCCAACGATTGGCCGCGCCACTACGCCTCGCCCGAATCGGAACCCGCGAGCGGGGAGGGATATTTCCCCGGCTATCCGGACGGCCCTTGGACCGCTCTTTCGGCCCATTTCCGGGTCGAGTGGTGGACGAAACTCTTTCAACTGGCCGGAAATGCCCCGGCATTCACCAACGAGGTGGTCGGCCGACTTCTCCTCAGCCTGATGCGGGAGCACTTGCAGATCATGTTCGACTTTCCCCGGCAGATGAACCAGTTCCAGGGCATCGCCACCTCGCTGGTCGATCTGGGTTTTTTCTATCCGCAGTTTTCCGTCGCGGAGGCTTCCAGACGGGAAGGGTGGGAGAGGCTTCGGTTTTACGCCGAGCAGGAAATCTATCCCGATGGGTCGGTCGCCGAATGCTCCCCCAATTACGGCATGACGTGCCTCGAGCGTCTTTATGACGTCATGGAGCGGGCCGAGCAGGCGGGAGACCCCATGCCGGCCTCCCTGCAGGAACGGGTGCAAAGAGCGATGCGCTATTTTGCGCTGACAAGCGATCCTTCGGGCCGGTCACCCCGGATTGCGAAGGGGGGCGGTTTTATTTTGGATTCGTTAGCCCGGATCAATACCTCCTTCGGCGACCCGGAGGTCGCCTTCATTGCCAGCCAAGGAACCCAAGGGAACGCCCCGAAAGAGACGTGCTTCAGCTTCGATTGGGCGGGCCATCAGGTCTTTCGCTCCGGATGGGACACGAATGCCGTCTGGCTCTTCTTCGAGAGTGGGCCCAGAGGAAGCGGCCACCACGACCAGGCCCAACTTTCGATCCAGCTCCGCGCCGCCGGGGAATGGCTCCTGGTCGATCCCGGTTTTCATTCCTATTCCGGAGGGGAAGCGGGGCGCTATAGCGAATATTTGCGCCGTACCGCCGCCCACTCCACGGCCTTGGTCGATGGCGAGGGTCAGATTTCCTCCCCCTCGGGAACGGCACTCACTCCCAATACCTGTCCCGACGATTACCATTGGAGCAATGGTGCAAAGATCGCAGTGGCGGAAGGGACCTATGATCTCGGTTTTGGCAACGGGGGAAAGATTCAAGTCGGGCATCGTCGGCAGGTCTCTTTCTTCAAGGAAGAGTCGGTTTTTCAACTGACCGACACATTTGACGGGGCGGGAGAACACACCGTCTGGCTCCATTGGCAAACCCCGCCCGACGCGGAAGTGGAACTCAACGCGACGTGTTTTCGGATTCGGGGAAAACATGCCGTTCTGCATGTCGAACTGGAGAATGATGCTGCCGGTGATTTCACCCTTCAGGCCTTCAAGGGGGTCGAAGCGCCCCTCCTGGGATGGTATTCCGAAAAGTATGGAGAGTTGCAGAAAACCACGACGGTGCGCGTCGCATGGCGCGGGACCCTCCCCTGTTGTTTTCGGTCCACCCTTCGGATTGAGCTGCTGAATTCTTAGATGCCCCATTTCTATCGAAATCCCATCCTCGGAGGAGACTTCCCCGACCCCTCCGTGCTCCGCGTGGAAGAGGATTATTACCTGACCCATTCCTCGTTTTCGTATGCCCCAGGCCTGCTTATCTGGCATTCGCGCGATTTGATTCATTGGAGTCCGCGGTGCCACGCGCTGACCGCGTTTGACGGCGATGTGTGGGCGCCCGAGTTGATCCGGCATGAGGGAATTTATTTCATTTACTATAGGTCGAGTCCCGGCAATCGGGTCATCTGGGCTCCCGGGATCGACGGGCCCTGGTCCGCGCCGATCGCCTTGGATGTGCCCGGCATCGATCCAGGCCATGTCGTGGCGCCGGACGGGAAACGGTACCTGCACGTCTCGGACGGGCTCATGGTCCCGCTGAGCGACGATGGCCTCAAAGTAACGGGGCCCGCTCAAAAAGTCTTCGAGCCGTGGCCCATTCCGAACGATTGGGCGATCGAGGGAATATGCCTGGAGGGCCCCAAATTCACCTTCAGAAAGGGCTGGTATTATCTGACCGTTGCCCAGGGCGGCACCGCGGGTCCCGCGACCAGCCACATGGTCATTTCGGCGCGGAGCCGGTTTCCATGGGGACCCTGGGAGTATTCCCCATACAATCCCGTCATCCATACGTCCAATCGCGCCGAGCGCTGGTGGTCGCGCGGGCACGGAACCCTTGTGGACACGCCTTCGGGGAGCTGGTGGATCATCTACCATGCCTATGAAAAAGGGTTTCATACGCTGGGGCGTCAGACTTTGCTGGAGCCGATCGAATGGACGGAGGACGACTGGTTCCGGGTTCCGCCTGGCACCGACCCGGACGGGCCCCTGCCGCTGCCCTTCGCCCCGGCGGTTGCGGAGCCCCCGTGCCTTGACGATGACTTCACCGGTCCGGAGCTTGCCTGGCCTTGGCGCTTTCTCGGTGAGCATAAATCGGAGCGCTACCGGTTTGAGGACCAGGCGCTCGTCCTTCGCGGCTGTGGAGCGTCACTCGAAGAAACCGTTCCGCTGGCCTGCATTCCCATGCACCACGCGTATGACGCGAGCATCGAAGTCGAACTTCCCGACGACGGCACGGAAGCGGGTTTTCTTCTCTTTTACAGTCACGATTGCCGGATCGGCCTGGGTGCCAGCGCGGGGCGCATACGACAGATTCTGCGGAATTGGCCCCAGGACATCGCCTGTCCGGAGGTCGGTCGGCACTTGAAGTTTCGCGTCGTCAATCGGGAGCAGGAAGCCTGGTTTTACCTCTTGAACAGCGCTGGCGAGGAAATAGCGCGTCCCATGGTGATCGAGGTGTCTGGATTTCACCACAACGTTTTTGGCGGATTTGTCAGCCTGCGTCTCGCGATTTATGCCATGGGGTCAGGCGAGGTCCGTTTTCGTCATTTTCGTTATCGGGCGATTGAGTGATTGAGTGATTGAGTGATTGGGTCGAGATGCCCCTAGCATCCTCATGAGCCCCTTCGTAGGATACGAGGGGATGCTGACCGATCAGTTTTATGTGCTTCTCGCCATAGCTCAATATGAGGGCCTCGTCGGAGACATTCCATGCGTTGGCGGAAAGGGATGGCGGCCAAATCTTCCAGGTGTTCCGTCGTCGCGGCATAGCTGAAGAGGGTGTGATGGGCTTCGCCCGCATGGATCCAGAGAAAGCGCATCGCCTCGGGGAAGTTTTCGTAGAAACCGGCGCAGTGGCCTCCATTCATCTCTCCGGAGCGGAAGGATAGGCAACGCCCTAATCTACCGTCGTGACTCGAAGACGTGGTGGCATTTGTCCGTCGCGACCGGGCGTTGGGAGAGTTGCAGCTATCCCGCGGTTCGGGAGAAGTGTCTGGCATTTGTCGTCACTCTCAAAATCGCTGGCGAAAAAGAACCCCGCCCGCATAGGGACGTCAAAATGGTGAGTGGCATCCTCGGCGAAGCCGTGCTAATGAATTTCAAAACCGAACCGGAAGACAACCCCACCGGGCGTGGCTCAGGGCCGAGTTGGCTTGTTACGACGGCACGATGGCCACCTGTCCGCAGTGCATCTGGAAAGCCGATCCTCGTCGTCGATGCGGTAAAGGAACTCCTGGCCCTGAAGAAGAGGAATTTTGGCGTCCATTATCTTCGCGACCTGACGTCTCGATTGCAAAACCGCTTTGGCGACGCCTTCGGGAAGCACCTGATCAGCTCGATCACCGCACCAGAAATCACCTGCTGGCTCGACTCTCTCTCGCTTGAGTCACGCACACGGCAAAATATCTACACGGCACTTTCGACCTTGTTTGATTTTGCCCAATCCCGGGGCTACCTGGCAGAAGGACTCCCGACGGCGATGACGAAAGTAAAGAGGCCCAAGGCGAATAGGCCTCGGAAGGACATCTACACGGCCGAGGAGTTCCGAACGCTGATCCGCGTTGGTTTGCGGGAGCAGTCCCCCGCGTTGGAAACGTTGCTTTGCCAGGGTCTTGCCGGAGTGCTCTCGGAGGAGCTCCGTCAGAGCGATCCTCGCAAGGATCGGGTGCGCTGGGGTGATATCCATCTCGACGGCAAGGAACCGGAACTCCACATCCGACAGGAGGTTTCGAAGACGGGGGAGGAGCGTTGGGTGTACCTGTCCCCGTCGCTCGCAGCGTGGTTGCGGTTGTTTCGGAAGGAGGGCGAGGAGCCAGTCTTCATCGGCACGCTCTTGAGCGAGGCGTACGAGCGTTTGAGTAAGGCGTCGAAGATCGAGTGGAAGAGGAATGGCCTACGCAAGGCGTTCAATACGTATCATGCCGCCCTGAGCGGTTCCCTCGACGATACTGCGAAGGAGGCCGGGAACAGCGCGAAGATGATCCGTCGCCACTACCGCAAGGAGCAGCCCCAGGTGGCAGCGGAAGCCAGGAAGTGGTTTTCGACCGGGCCCAAGCTGTTTGAGAAGGAGGTGAAAGCCTATCGTGACGCGGAGCAACGGCGTCTCAACACTTCCAAGGAAACCGTAGAGAAGGCACTTCCCGCAGCCCCGAAACCGACAGCGTGAGGCAAATTTCGGAAAAAATCTTTCAGATGTTTCAGATTTCGAGGGTGTTTTCGGAGTAACCCACTGATTTTCAGTGAGGGGTGAAAGGGGCGCAGCCCCTCCGGCGCGGCCCGCCGCAATACGCTAACAGGACCTGGCATGCGTTGTGCCGGATCACCCCCGCCGCTCGCGGAAAAATTGACGCAGCAGGGCGAGGGATTCCTCCGACCGGAAGCCGGGGGTGACGAGGCAGGTGTGGTTGAGGCCCTTCACGTCGAGGAGGTTGAAGGCCCCGCCCAGGGCCCCGGCCTTCGGATCGACGACGCCGTAGACGACGCGCCGCAGCCGGGTGTGGACGATGGCCCCGGCGCACATGGGGCAGGGCTCCTTCGTGACGTAGAGGGTACAGTCGGTCAGCCGCCAGTCGCCGACGGCCTCCTGGGCCTGGGTGAGGGCGATCATCTCCGCATGGGCGGTGGCGTCCTTCAGCAGCTCCACCTGGTTGTGGGCGCGGGCGATGACCTGCCCCTCCCGGACGATGACGGCCCCGACGGGAACCTCCTCCTTCGCCCCGGCCTTCCGCGCCTGGCGGAGAGCCTCCTCCATGAAGCGCTCGTCGGAGAAGACGTCTTCCGGCTCGGGGAAGGAGGTGTCGTCGTTGTCCCTCGGTTGGATCATCGGACGATGTATAGCATAGGGGGGGGGAATTGAATAAGGGGGATTGTGGGGGGGCGCGAATGGCCTTGCGGCCCTTCGGGACCGGGTAGAATCGCTTACGCTTCCCTGTACCGCTCCATGCCCACCGCGCGTTTGTAGGCTTCTGAGGGGTGCCCCCTCAG
>CAISZB010000227.1 GCA_903889845.1 uncultured Verrucomicrobium sp.
AACCCCTCTTCGTTTAAGCGGTCGTAAATTTCGCATGCCAACAATCTGAGGGGCGCCAGATAGACGCCGCTGGCAGCCGCCTTAACCGCCTCGACATAGGCCGCCGCCGTCTCCCGGAGCTTCGCCCAATCGCGGCTGGCCAGGATATCCTTCGAAACCAGATTGCTGCCGACGGCCAGCGCGGCGCATCCGGCGTCGAGAAACTCCTTCACCGTCTTCAGGTTGACGCCGCCCGTCGGGATGATTTCGAGCTGGGGCAACGGCCCCTTGATCGCCTTGATATACCCTGCGCCGAGGCCGTCGGCGGGGAAAATCTTCACGAAGTCGGCCCCCGCCTCATGGGCGGTCAGGGCCTCCGTGGGAGTATAGGACCCGGAGGCGACGGGAATATTGTAACGGCGGCAGGCCGTGATGACGGCAGGCCGCAGGACCGGGGTGACGATGAACTTCGCCCCGGCCAGAATGCCGAGCCGGGCCGTCGTCTCGTCGAGGACCGTGCCGAGGCCGATCAGCATCTGGTCGCCGAACTTCGCCACGGTCTTCTCGATGCCGCCGAGGGCGTCGGGCGTGGTCATCGTCAGTTCCAGGGCCTGGATACCCCCGTCGAGGAGGGCCTGCGTCGCCTCAAGGAGCTGGCTGGAATCGTCGGCCCGGATGATGGCGATCAGGCCGGGGTTGCGGAGGCGCTGGAGAATCTGTTCTTTTTTCATGATCGTAAGGGTGGAGAAGATTAGCGCTGGACGCGTCCGGTACCGTCGCCGCCCATCAGGGTCTCGATCTCCTCGCGGCTGGCGATGAGGTAGTCGCCCGGGACGGAGTGCTTCAGGCACCCGGCGGCGGCGGCGAACTCGACGACGTACTGGGGATCGCGCTTCGACATGAGGCCGTGGATGAGGCCGGAAGCAAAGGCGTCGCCGCCCCCGATCCGGTCGACGATCTCCAGGTTGTAGCTGCGGCTCCGGTAGACGTTCCCGTTGGCGCAGTAGACCGCGCCGAAGGTATTCCGGGTCGCCGACTGGGTCTCGCGCAGGGTGAGTGCCACCCCCTTGAACCCGAACTTCGCCACCAGCTTCTCGGCGATGTCGAGGTAGCGGTCGAGGGCCGTCGTCTTCTCCGGCCCGGGCGGAACGATGCCGAGGATCGAGTCGGTGTGTCCCTCGTTCGCGATGCAGTAATCGACGTTGGCCATGAGGCCGGTCATCACCTGGCGGGCCTTCTCGATGCCCCAGAGCTTCACCCGGTAGTTGACGTCGCAGCTCACCGGGATGCCCTTCTTCCGGGCCAGCTCCGCACCGTCGGCGACGGCCTGGGAGGCGCGCTCCGAGACGGCGGGAGTGATCCCGCTGAAATGGAACCACTCCGCCCCGTCGAGGATCGTCTCCCAGTCGAGCTCCTCGGGCTCCAGCGTCGCGAAGGAACTGTGGGCCCGGTCATAGACGACCTGGGAGGGGCGCTGCGAAGCGCCGCTCTCCATGAAGTAGAGACCGAGGCGGTCGCCCCCCCGGAGGATCAGGTCGGTCTCGACGCCGACGCTCCGCAGGTCCCGCACGCAGGCCTCGCCCAAGTCGTTCTTCGGCAAGCGAGTGACAAAGGCGGCGGAGTGGCCGAACTGCGCCAACGCCGCCGCCACGTTCGCCTCCCCCCCGCCGAAGTTCATCTCCAGCGAGGTGGCCTGCGTGAACCGGAGGAAGCCGGGCGGCGAGAGCCGCAACATGATCTCGCCAAACGATACGAATCGGGACATAAGGCCGCCGACCCTATCAGACCAGCGGCTTCACGTCCACCCACGCGCGCTTTTGCCACGATTCGAGGCCCAATTCGGCCATCTGGACGCCCTTGGCCCCCTCGAGGAGCGACCAGCGGAAGGGCTCGTTCTTCACCACGTGGCGGAGGAACATCTCCCACTGGACCTTGAAGGCATTGTCGTAGATCGCGTTGGCCGGGACTTCCTCCCACTGGCTGTTGAAGTCGAACGGATTCTCGATGTCGGGATTCCAGACCGGCTTCGGGGTGTTGACGCGGTGCTGGGTCCAGCAGTTGCGCAGCCCGGCGACGGCGGAGCCGTGCGTGCCATCGACCTGGAGGGTGAGGAGGTCCTCCCGCTTCACGCGGACGGTCCACGAGGAATTGAAGTGGGCGACGACGCCGTTTTCCAGTTCGAAGGTGGCGTAGGCGGAATCGTCGGCGGTGCACTTGTAAGTCTTCCCGTTCTCGTCGACCCGCTCCGGGATGTGGATCGCGCCGAGGCAGGAGAGCGACTTCACGTTGCCGAAGAGATTGTCGATGACGTAGCGCCAGTGGCAGAGCATGTCGACGATGATGCCGCCGCCGTCTTCCTTCCGGTAGTTCCACGAGGGGCGCTGCGCGGGCTGCCAATCCTCGCCGCCTTCAAAGACCCAGTAACCGAACTCCCCGCGCACGGAGAGGATCGTCCCGAAGAAACCGGAGTCGATCAGCCGCTTCAGCTTGAGGAGGCCGGGGAGCCAGAGCTTGTCCTGGACGACGCCGTTCTTCAGACCGGCGGCGGTCGCCTCGTGATAGATGGCGAGGGCTTCCTCGGTCGAGACGGCGGTCGGCTTCTCGCAGTAGATGGCCTTCTTCGCGGCGATGGCCTTGCGGACGCCCTCGGCGCGGCGGTCGGTGGTCTGGGAATCGAAATAGATCTGGTTCTCGGGATCGGCGAGGGCGTGGTCGAGGTTCGTCGAGTAACGCTCGATGCCGTGCTTGTGGGCCAGCTCGCGGAGCTTCTCCTCGTTGCGCCCGATGAGGATCGGGTCGGGCATGATGACCTCCCCGGCGGAGAGGCGGACGCCGCCCTGGTTGCGGATTGCGAGGATGGAACGGATCAGGTGCTGGTTGGTGCCCATGCGTCCCGTGACGCCGTTCATGATGATGCCGATTTTATGTTCTTTGATCATGGTGTTGGTCTTGGTGGTTGAAGGTTTCAAGTGAGGGGTTAGGAGTGCTTCAGATAGGCCGCAGTGATGTCTTTCAAAAAATCCTTCGGGTCGCGCGCCCAATGGCGCTGGGAGAAAATCTCGACCTCATTGAACCCCTTGAATCCGGCCGCCTCGACCCAGCCGCGAATCTTGCGGATCGGGATGCAGCCTTCGCCCATGAGGCCCCGGTCGTTGAGCATGTCGGCCATCGGGGAAAGCCAGTCGCAGATGTGGAAGGCATCGAGGGCGCCCAGCTTCGCGCACCGGGCGATCTCTGCCTCCAACGCGGGATCCCACCACAGGTGAAAGACATCGGCAGCGACGCCGACCCAGGGCGACCGGAGCTGCTCGACGATATCGTTGGCCTGACCGAGGGTATTCACGGCGGAGCGATCCCCGGCATACATCGGATGGAGCGGCTCGATGGAGAGCTTCACCTTCGCCGCCGAAGCCTCCGGCAGCAGGGCCGCAATGCCGTCGGCGATGTGCTTCCGGGCCTCTTCCAGCGGGATGCCGGGCACGGCCCCGCAGACCAGGACGATCAAGGGAGCCCCGAGGGCGGCAGCCTCCGCAATGGCGCGGCGGTTGTCGTCGAGGGCCTTCGTCCGATCGGCCTCGGTCTTCCCCGGAAAAAACCCGCCCCGGCAAAGGGAGACGACCTCCAGCCCCGCGCCCCGAATCCGCGCCCCGGCGGCCCCGATGGCGACGTCGTTGCGCCCTTCCAGGGCTTGTCGCCAGACCGTGATCCCCTTCACCCCGGCACCGGAGAAACGGTCGACACACTCCTCCAGGCTCCACGCCTTCGTCGTGATCGTGTGGATGGCGAGACGGGAAAAATCCTTCAGTTCGGAAGCGCTCATGGTTACTTGGAGAAAAAGGTGTAGTAAGGCTGCCCCTTCGCCTGACGGAAGAGGAGGAGGGCCAGTTCCCGGGCATGGTAATCGCCCCACATCGACGACTCCCCGCACGGCACCTGCTGCCCGGCGGGAACATGGTCCCAGCCGTTCGGGCGATGGTAGACCGAGTGAAGGAGCAGCCCCTCGTGAGCCGGGTCCTCGGAGAGGTAAGGCGCGGCGAAGAGCGTCTTCGTGACCGTGAGCGCCGCCTTCTCGTAGCGAAGCCCCTTCTCCTTCTCCCCAATTTTCTGGAGATGGAGCCCGAGGCGATAGAGGCCCTGCGCCGCGATGGCGGCGGCGGAGCTATCGACCGGCTCATGCGCATTGAAAGGCTCGGCGGGACGGTTCAGATAATCCCCGAGGTGGACGAGGCCCGGGGCGCCCGTATCCCAATAAGGCACGCCGCACGTCGGCGTCTGGGAGAGATAGAAATCGGCGACGGCCTCCGCCACCTCGCGGAAGCGGGCCAGGATCGCCGCCTTGCCCCCGTAGGGCTTCAATTCTTCGTCGGAAAGGGTTTCCAGGAATTCGATCTCCTCTGGATACCCGGCCAAGATCCACGCGAGGCCGCGCGTCCAGGTCGTGAAGGGGCAATACCCCTGCTGACTGTTCGGACACCGGTATTGGCCGTCGTTCGTGTTGAAGATCGACTCGTGCGCCGTCCGCCCCCGGAGCGCCGGGACGTCGTAGGAGTCGCGCCCCTTGCCGTAATAGACGGCGTATTTCGCCGTCGTCTCCGCGTGCTGGAGGAGGCGGGCCAGGAGATCGACCGGCTTGTCCCCTTCGGCCATGAACTTGTGGCCCAGGAGGTGGCTGACCGCGAGGGAGCGGAGGGAACGGATCGTGTCGGCAAAGAGCGAGTGCGGCCCGTTGAAGGAGTAGATGTACCCCGCGTCCGGCCCGATCTTCGTCCACCGGGAAGCCTGGACGGCGCCCGAAATCTTCAGCGCGAGGACATAGAAATCCTTCTCCGTCGCATTCGCCGGAATGCGCCCCTCGTTCTGAAGGCGGAGCAGATTCCCATACGTGCTGACGTTGTTGAACCCGTGGTCATGGACCCCCGTGTGGCTGACGTGCGGGGCCATGAAATCGACCGTCGCCTTACGGCCCATTTCGAGGAAGGAGGCGTCCCCCGTCGCGTCGAACTGGAGCAGGGCCGACCCGAACTGAAAGCCCTGCGTCCACTCCGTCCAGCCGCGGGAGCCGTATTTCCCGGCCACCGTGAAGACCGGCGTACCGTCGGCGGCGTTCCACCGCTTTTGCAGCGCGTTGATCTTCTGCCCGGAGAGGGTGAAGATTTTCTCGATCTGCGGCAGGAGCGCCTGCGGCGTGAGGGAGGAGTCGATTTGGATAGCCATAGAAAGGGGGAAGTAAGATTAGAGGCGGCGGATCTGCAGACCGCCGTCGAGGTCGATGACGGCGCCGGAGGAGAAGGAAAGGTCGCCGTCGAGGAAGGCGCGAACGGCCCGGCCCACATCCTCCGGGTTCCCCCAGCGGCGCTGCGGGACGAGGCCCTCGGCGATGAGCTTGTCATACTTGTCCTTCACCACGGAAGTCATGTCGGTCTGCATGATGCCGGGGCGGAACTCGACGACCTGGATCCCTTCCGGCGCGAGGCGCGTCGCCCACAGGGAACTGGCCATCGCCAAACCCGCCTTGGAGATGCAATACTCGCCGCGCCCGATTGAGGCCGTGTTCGCCGAGACCGAAGTGACGAAGGCGACCTTCCGGCCCGAAGGGATCGCCGAGGGAGAGGGATTCTTCAGCCAATGATTCGCGACCAGCTGCGTCAGGAAATAGGGCCCCTTCAAATTCACGCCGATGAGTTCGTCGAAGCTCTCCTCGGTCGTCTCCGTGACGTCGGCCCGGACGCGCGGGGCCATCCCGGCATTGTTCACCAGGGCGTCGAGGCGTCCCTCATAGGCGGCCAGCACCTGATCGAGGAGGGCCTTGCGGTCGGCGGAGGAGCCGAGGTCGCCGCTGACCGGGACGAATTTCTGCGCCGCACTCTTCGCCTTCGCCGCGCAGGCAGCGGCGGCCTGGTCGGCGGCCTCCCGGTTCCGGGCGTAGTGGATGGCGACGCTGTAGCCGGAAGCCGCGAGGACCTCGGCGACGCCCCGGCCCAGGCCCCGGCTGGAGCCGGTGACGAGCGCGACGGGCGGAACAGAAGAAAGAGAGACATTACCCATAAATGCCACGGTGGCAGATTTTTCTCTGGCCTACCAGAGGACAAGCCCCTACTTTCTAGCACAAAAACGACCTTATTTTAGTGCTAGGGGGAGGGGCTCCTCCCCCTGACCCCCTCAAGGGCCTAAGCCGTCTTCTCCCCATGCAACGCAGCCTCCAGCCCCTCCTCCTCGAATCGCTGAACCTCCAGGCCGGGCCGATCCGCGTCCACCGCCTCCGCCTCAACCGGCACATCGACGAAACCGCCGGGGTCACCCTCCACGCCCATCCCTACGCCCAGCTCCTCATCTACGTCACCGGCCAGGGGGAACAGCGCTGCGTCGCCCGCCCCCCCACCGCCGTCCGCAGCGGCACCGCCGCCCTCTTCCCGCCCCGCACCCCGCACGCCTTCGACCCCGGCGGCTCCCGGCGCCCCCTCTGCCTCGTCGTCGATTTCGACTTCCGCGGCGCCGGGAAGCTCCCTCCCTGGATCGGCCTCCTACCCCAGTCGGAGCGGGCCGAAATCGGGCGCTCCCTCTCCGCCCTCGTCCGCCTCCAGCAAAACGGGAAGGCCGACCGGGCCGCCATCCGCCTGCGCGAGGCCGCCCTCGTCCTCTCCATCCTGGAGCGCGTCCTCCCCGCCGGGGGTTGGATGCCCCGGTTCCATCCGGAGGGCGGGGAAAGTGTGGTACTGCGCCGCACCCGCCACCTCCTGGCCGGGCCGACGGGACCCCGGATCTCCAACGGGGAACTGGCCCGCCGTCTGGGTTACCAGAAGGACTACCTCAACCGCCTCCTGCGCCGGACGGCGGGGGCGACCCTCGGCCAGCTCCGCGACGCCCGGCGGCTGGAGGAGGCGAAGCGGGGGCTAGCGAAGGGGCTCCCCGTCCTCCGCGTCGCGAAGGAAGCGGGCTGGAGCGACGCCAATTACTTCACCCGCTGGTTCCGCAAACAGACCGGCCTCCCCCCCTCCCAGTGGCGGAAGTCCAAACTTGATTCGCCCCAATCCTTTAACCTAGGTTCGTCGTCTTGAGCCACAGTTCTCCCAGTTCCAGAAAGAAAGTCATCCTCACCGGCGGCGCGGGATTCGTCGGCACCACCCTCGCCCTCGCCTTCCGGCGCCTCCGCCCGGAATGGGACCTGCTAGCCATTGATAACCTCATCCGTCCCGGCAGCGAGGGGAACCGCGTCCGACTGAAGGCCGCGGGCATCGCCTTCCGCCACGCCGACCTCCGCGTCCGCAGCGACATCGATTCCCTCCCGAAGGCCGACTGGCTGATCGACGCCGCCGCCAACGCCAGCGTCCTGGCGGGGCTCGACGGGCAAGGTGATGCAAGCGGCAGCCGCCAGCTCATCGAGCACAACCTGGGCGGCACCATCGACCTCCTCGAATACTGCAAGCGGCACCGGGCCGGCTTCCTCCTCCTGAGCACCAGCCGCGTCTACTCGATCCCGGAACTGGCCTCCATCCCCGTCGACCTCCTCGACGGCGCCTACACCCCCGACCCCGCCCGCCGCGCCGAATGGCCCGCGGGCCTCTCCGAGGAGGGCGTCTCCACCGCATTCTCCACCCGCCCCCCCGTCTCCCTCTACGGGACCACCAAACTGGCCTCGGAACTCCTCGCCCTCGAATACGCCTCCGCCTTCGGCTTCCCCGCCGTCATCAACCGGTGCGGGAACCTCGCCGGGGCGGGCCAGTTCGGCCGGATCGACCAGGGCATCTTCGCCTACTGGATCAACGCGTGGCTCCACAAGAAGAGCCTCAAATACATCGGCTTCGACGGCCGGGGCCACCAGGTCCGCGACTGCCTCCATCCCGACGACCTCGCCGAACTCCTCGTCGCCCAGATCGACGACCCGGAGATCGGGAAGTCCCCCGCCCTGCAAAACGTCTCCGGCGGACGGGACCGCGCCATCTCCCTGCGCAACCTCAGTGAGTGGTGCGAGAAACACCTCGGCCTCCACGCCGTCGAGACCGTCCCGCAGACCCGCCCCTTCGACATCCCCTGGATGGTCCTCGACGCCTCCGTCGCCCGCGCCCGCTGGAACTGGGCGCCGAAGCACTCCCTCGAATCGATCTTCGCCGAGATCGCCGACCACGCCCGCGCCCACCCCCGCTGGATCGAAACCTGCCTTGCCGAGAGTTAATCATGCACACCCCGCCCCCCGTCGAAGGCCTCCCGCCCCTCCAGCTCCTCTCCATCGTCATCCCGGCGCGGGACGAGGAAGGGTGCATCGCCTCCACCGTGGAGCACCTCCACCTCGAACTCCGCCTCCACGGCATCCCGCACGAGATCGTCGTCGTCGATGACGGCAGCCGGGACCGTACCTGGGCCATCCTCGAAGACCTCCGCACCCGCCTGCCCGAGCTGAAACCCGTCCAGAACGCAGGCCGCCACGGCTTCGGCTGCGCCATCATCTACGGCCTCGACCACAGCACCGGCGACGCCGTCACCATCATGATGGCCGACGAGTCGGACGACTCCCGCGACGTCGTCCGCTACTGGAAGGAACTGAACCGGGGCTACGAGTGCGTCTTCGGCAGCCGCTTCCTGCGCGGCGGCGGCGTCATCGACTATCCCCGGATCAAATACATCCTGAACCGGGCCGCCAACTTCTTCATCAAGTGCCTCTTCGGCATCCCCCTCAACGACACCACCAACGCCTTCAAGGCCTACCGCCGCACCGTCATCGACGGCTGCCGCCCCCTCATCTCCCCCCACTTCAACCTCACCGTCGAGCTGCCCCTGAAGGCCATCGTCCGGGGCTACTCCTGGACGACGATGCCCATCACCTGGCGCAACCGCCGCACCGGCGAGGCGAAGCTGAAGATCAAGGAAATGGGCTCCCGCTACCTTTTCATCTGCACCTACATTTGGCTGGAACGCGCCCTGAGCCGGGGCGACTACCGCCGCCCGAAGAACTCCTAAAAGAAAAACAATGAGCATCGCCCTCGTCACCGGCTCCGCCGGCCTGATCGGATCGGAAACCTGCAAGCGCTTCCACGCGGAGGGCTTCGACGTCGTCGGCATCGACAACAACATGCGCGCCCGCTTCTTCGGCGAGGGCGCCTCCAACGAGGGGAACCGGAAGGGCCTCGAAAGCTCCCTCAAGAACTACCGCCACCACGCCCTCGACATCCGCGACTTCGACGCCGTCAACGCCCTCTTCCAGAGCCTCGGCAAGGAGATCGCCGTCGTCGTCCACACCGCGGCCCAGCCCTCCCACGACTGGGCGGCCCGGGAGCCCCTGACCGACTTCGGCGTCAACGCCACCGGCACCCTCCACCTCCTGGAGGCCACCCGGCTCCACGCCCCCGACGCCGTCTTCATCTTCACCAGCACGAACAAAGTCTACGGCGACGCGCCGAATTCCCTCCCCCTGCAGGAGCTGGAGAACCGCTGGGAGATCGACCCCGCCCACCCCTTCTCCATCGGCATCGACGAAAGCATGTCGATCGACCAGTCGAAGCACTCCCTCTTCGGCGCCAGCAAAGTGGCCGCCGACGTCCTCGTCCAGGAATACGGCCGCTACTTCGGGATGCGGACCGCGGCCTTCCGCGGCGGCTGCCTCACCGGCCCCTCCCACTCCGGGACGGAACTCCACGGCTTCCTCGCCTACCTGATGAAGTGCACCGTGATCGGGAAGGAATACCGCGTCTTCGGCTACAAGGGGAAGCAGGTCCGGGACAACATCCACTCCGTCGACCTCATCGAGGCCTTCTGGCACTTTTTCAAGAAGCCCCGCGTCGCCGAGGTCTACAACATCGGCGGCAGCCGCCACTCCAACTGTTCCATGAAGGAAGCCATCGCCCTCTGCGAGGAGATCAGCGGGAAGAAGCTCCCCCACACCTACGTCGAGGACAACCGCATCGGCGACCACATCTGGTACGTCAGCGACGTCCGCAAATTCCAGGCCCATTATCCCGAGTGGAAGTACCGCTACGATGTCCGGGGAATTCTGCAGGAGATTCACGACCATACGGTCGCGGGGTTGAAGGGGGCGCCCCTCTCCCAATAGGAGTCTGGGCGTTTTGGCTCTGTCTCCCCACACGGTACGTACCGTCGGAGATTCGGGGATTCAGCCGAGG
>CAISZB010000228.1 GCA_903889845.1 uncultured Verrucomicrobium sp.
CCGGCAGCGACAACGACTTCAACCAGGGCCTCTCCGGTATCCCGTCGGCACTGTTCAGCGCCGCCAATACCTACTGGGGCCTCGACCGGTCCGACTCCGCCAACGCCCTCTGGCGCCCCCTCCAGGACCACGACATTTTCAAAAACCCGCAGCCCGGCCAGCCCCCCGCCGAGCACGTCCGCCTCCACCTCCTCCACCTCATCGCATCCCACCACGGCCAACGCGAATACGGCGCCCCCGTCACCCCCCGCACCGCCGAGGCCTGGGCCCTCCACTACATCGACAACCTCGACGCCAAAATCGAAATGCTCCGCTGCGCCTTCGCCGAAAAACCTCAAATAGCTCCCGGCATCCACGAGCGGCGCCCCCCCCCTCGAAGGCCACCCCGTCGCCTCCCTCCCCCCCTGCGCCTAAAAAACCGCGTTACAACGATAAATGTACTGGCGTACATTTCAGCGAAAGCGTAAAAAGTGACCATGCGTTTCCCGAAAGCCGCCCTCCTCCTTCTTGGCACCGTTGCCCTCCTGGGCCTTGCCGCCCCCAGCCTTCGCGCCGACATCTCGATGCCGAAGAAAGAAACCCTTTACGACAAAGTCGGTCGCGGCTTCGCCAACATCATTCTGGCCCCCACCGAGATCGTCGACTCCATGTTCACCCTGAACGAACTCGAAGGCCCCACCGTCGCCTGGACCAAAGGCATCGTCCAGGGCACCGGCCGCGCCCTCTCCGACATCGGCCTGGGCGCCGTCGACGTCGTCAGCGCCCCCTTCCCCGTCGGCCCCGGCGGCAGCTACCGCACCCTCAAACAGGCCCCCGCGGACAGCATGGTCGTCAACCCCTACCCCCCGGGCGACCTCGTCAACTTCTATTGACCTCCCGCTCCGGGCCGACGCCCGCGAGCCCCCGCCCATTGCGCCCCGCAAAAGAGCGTTGACCTCGGCGGCAAAGACGATACCGTTAGCATCCCTTTCCCAAAGAGCGTCCCTTTTTGGGAATATTTGGGCAGATACCGAAGTGGCCAACCGGGGCAGACTGTAAATCTGCTGGCTTACGCCTTCACAGGTTCGAATCCTGTTCTGCCCACCATTTTCCTTTTTGGGACTTTCCGTGCCAACCGTTGCCACGGCGCGCCTATCTTCCTGACCGCGAAGCGCTTCAGCACACGCTTCCTCCACCGCTTTCGTGCCAACGCCGGACAGCGTGTGACCTTCCCGGAACAAACTTTGTGAGTCTATTTGTGAGTCTGCCGCCTTGTCCGGGGAGAGCGCTGGGAGGCTGAGAACCGCGTCCGCCACGGGCAACAACCCCGCATCGGTGTAGGTCTTCGCCGTGAGGCGCATGTCGCTATGCCGCATCACCTCCATCGCCACCCGTGGGGCCGTCCCCGCCCGAGCCAAGTTCGTCGCCAAGGTGTGCCGCAGGGAATGGAAATCAGCCCGACGTCCCTTGGCATCCAGAAACTCGATCTTCGCCGCCTTCAGGTCGGCTTTGAATTGCTCAATCGTCGGCATCCGATCCTCGAAGATCCGATTGGCCCGAGCCGGAGGCGTTGCCATCAAAATGCGGATTTCTCCCACCACACTCGGATGGAAGGCAATGACCGCATCCTTCCGGTTTTTCGTCGTCGAAGACCGGGCGTGGAGAAATGGCTTTGCCGCCTCCAGATGAATATCCTCCCGTTCCAAGGCAGCAAGCTCACTCCGCCGCAATCCAGTAAACACCGCCGTCAGGTAAACCACCTTGCGCGGGCCCGCCACGGCCAAGAGCCGTTTCATTTCCTCGTCAGTGAAAGCCCGCCGAGGACGCACCTGCGTGCCATTGCCCTGAACCTTCTGGACATGCTTCAGCGGGTTGCGGGAAATCCGCTCATTTCGCTCCAGCCAGTTCAACAACGAGGAAATCGATCCAAGATATTCGTTCAGCGTCTTGGGCGAGCGCGACCGCTTTGCTCGCCAGTTTTGAAACGACTCCACGGTCACGTCTTTCAACTGGCTCCAACCACAATCCCGCATCAACTTGAGAACGCGGTTTTTCAACTCGTAGACGTACTGATCGTCCCGTTTCAACGCCGTGAGATCAGCGACATATTCCGAGAGATGCTTTTCCAACGAGGATTGCGCAGCGATCCGCAAAGCCCGAGGCGGCAACATCCCTTCCCTCTCCAGTTGCCGCTCTTTCACGATTTCTTCCAACCGCTGCTGCGCCACCCGTTTATCGCTCGTATGCAGCGGAACATCGCTCACCCTGGGATCGCCGTTCAGACGGAATCGTCCGCGATAAAGCCGTGCTACGGCAACCCTGCCGCCTTTCGTTCTTTTGGGTCGGAACACAGTGCAGATCATGACTCTCTCCTGTTTTGGCGACGCTCTACAGCGTCACGCCTCGTTTTCAACCGTTCAAAATAATCCAAGACATCGGAAAAGTACAGTCGGGGCGAACTGAGCACTTTCACGGGGCAGGGGAGATCCCCACGGGCAATCAGACGGCGAACCGAGCGGGTCGAGACGCCTCCAAGAAGCTTGGCCACCTCCTCCAAATCGAGAAGCCGCTCCGACTCCTTTTCCGATGCCGCAAAGGGATGCTCCATTTTCGCTCCCGGTTCCATGGTTGATCGGCTCCCCGCCATGCTCCAGTCAAAAGTGCCTCCCACGACGACTGGGGGCTTTCGCCGAAATCGTGGCGTGCGGCGCATGGCGCTGGACGGTTTGCGTTGGGGTGACGGCATGACCCACAGTCTGAGCACTGGAGACCACTCGGCGCTTTACGGAGTGGGTTGCATGAGGACCGAAAAGACGGTGCTGAGTCGCCCGATACTCAGCAAACAACCGGCACCGCCTTTCCTGCAATTCCCGCATCTGGCGGAAAAGCGACGACGCCAGCGCGTTTCGCATCAACCGTAGCCATTTCGGCTGCCGATACAGAAGGGAGGCGAGATGGTTGCCCCCGGCAGCAGCCCTCAACGCCTCCTTCGTCTCCGAGATTTTCCGGTCGAGAAAAGCGACGGGAGCCCGTTTTTGTTCCAAGTGATAATGGGCGGGCGTTCGAGTCTGCCAATCGTCCCTGTAATTGGCCGAGTGGGAGCGACGTTGAACGAAGGTGATCTTCTCCGATTGGAGGTGGCTTTTCAAATAGGCCGCTTCCTTCGGATCGGAGAGTTCCGTAAGAACGCCAGCAACTCGGCGGCGAACAGTTTCCCGCAGGAAGCCGAGCTGATCCTTGTGCTTGGAGGCGTGGCCTTGGTGCCTCTGGGGTTTTCCGCTCATTCCAACCAACTCTCCCGCTCTTGTCCGGGGATGGATGAAGACATGGGCGTGGAGGTTATCGGTATCGTGATGGATGCCGTAGGTGTAACCGATCGAATCG
>CAISZB010000229.1 GCA_903889845.1 uncultured Verrucomicrobium sp.
AGGACGCCCAGGGCAATCCGCACCGGGGACGGCTCCCCGATCCGATGGAGGCCGCGCCCGAAGAAATAGAGCGCCGCCCCCACCGCCCCCGCCGCGCCGGAAAGGAGCGTGTTTACCACAATGACGGAGAGCCGGAGGTCGTTCCCCGCCAGCGTCGCCCCCGCCGTCAAAGCGACCCAGCCGACGAGCGTCACCGCCGCGCCCCCGAGGAGGAGCGGCACCGAGCCGGAAGCGGCCTCGACGCCCGGCGCCACATCGGACTCATGCTTCGGATCTCGCGAGCCCAGGACCCACGCCCCGACCGCCGCCACGATCCCGCCGACGACATGGATCACCGCGCCGCCGCCGAAATCGACGAAGCCGTGGCCGATCCCGTAATTGACGCCGAGCTGCGCGAGCCACCCTCCGCCCCAGACCCAGTTTCCGAAAAGCGAGTAGGGCAGGACGAAGCCGAAGGCGAAGATCACCCCGCTGCGCAGGCTCCACTTCCCCGTCGCCGTCAGCGTCCCCACCGGGATCACCGCCGCCAGGGCGAGGGCCGCCGCCTGATAGAAGAAGAGCGTGAAGACCGCCGTGTCGAACGTATGCGCGAGCGCGAAGCCGCGGAAGCCCCACAGGCCGAAGGGATGCCCGATCCACGTCGCCAGCGTCCGCGGCGTGAACTCGCGGTCGAGGAGGTCGATCCCCTGCCCCATCGCAGGCTGCCAGCCGATCGCCGCCGGGAGCGCCCCGTAGCCGCCGGAGAGGAGCGCGAAGCCGAAGGCCCAAAAGGCCAGGATGGCCCAGAGCGGCGCGAGGAAGCCGAGCATCGCCTTTTCCGCCGCCATCTTCCCCCGGGCCAGGCCGATCTGGAAGGCGACGAGGCCGACCGGCGCGAGGAGGGCGACGAGGCCGCAGAGAATCGTCCAGACGACGTTGAGGGAAATCTGCGTGTGGGCCAGGTTCCCGGAGACCTCCTTCGGCGTCACTTCCCCCTTCCCCTCGGGATTGGTCCCGGGGGAATCGAGGGGAACCGGCCAGCGGAGGTCGAGGGTGCTCCCCTGATTGTTCGCCGCCCCGGTCGAGTCGGGAACGAGGGGAGCCGTCGCTCCCCCCTCCGTCTCAGTCGGCACGACGCTGTCGGCCCAGGCTGAAAAGGGGAGAAGGGCGGCACCGGTCAAAAGCAGGAGGAGGGAGAAAGAGCGGAGGGGGAACATACGGCGTACAACTTAGCCCGGGGGAGCGGGGGAGACAAGTCGGGGAAGGAGGGGTAGAATCGTGACGCTTCCCCGTAGCACCCATACGAATCAAATCTCCTTCTATTTTTGGCATTTTTGACTCTTTGGCGAACTCCCTCCCAACGGGCGCCGATTGACGGGCCGCCTCGGCGGAGCTACCCTGTTCCTCCTATGCCCGACACCACCGCCGCCCCCCTGATCCGGTTGACCGAGAAGGCCGCCGAGGCCATCCGTGCCCGCGTCGGGGCCGAGGTGGCGACGAAGGGCCTCCGCCTCTTCGTCTCCGCCGGGGGCTGTTCCGGGTTCCAGTACGAGATGAAGCTGGCCCCACAGGAGCCGGGCGACGTCGCCTCGG
>CAISZB010000230.1 GCA_903889845.1 uncultured Verrucomicrobium sp.
CCGGCTTCAACCTTCGCCTCGCCAAGGCTTTGCGCGGGATCAAGACGCTGCGGGAGAAGACCCGCCTCATTTACTACATCAGCCCCCAGGTCTGGGCGTGGAAGGGGGGCCGGGCGAAGACGATGGCCCGCCTCCTCGACCTCCTCCTCGTCATCTTCCCGTTCGAGAAGGACTGGTTCGCCGAGCGGACGCCGAAGTTGAAGGTGGAGTGGGTCGGCCATCCCATCTGGGACCGCGTCCTCACCCGCGAGGAGGAGACCGACAAGCGGCCCGACCGCCCCCGCCGCATCGCCCTCCTGCCCGGCAGCCGGGAAGGGGAGATCCGCAAGCACCTGCCGATCCTGGTCGAGACCGTCCGCCACCTCATGGGCCGCCACCCGAACCTCCGTTTCAGCTGGATGAGCCCCGACCTGGAGCGCCAGCGCCTGGGCCAGCAGATCATCCGCGACGCGGGCGGCGGCGACCTTCCCATCGAGTCCTATGTCGGCTACCAGCTTTCCCACCTCAGCCGGTGCGACCTCGCCCTGCTCGCGTCCGGCACGGTCTCCCTCGAATGCGCGTTCATGGACGTCCCGCAGATCGTCTTCTACAAGGTCCATCCGCTCACCTACTTCATCGGCCGGATGGTGGTGAAGGTCCCCTACGTCAGCATGGTCAACGTCCTGGCGGGCCACGAGGTGGTGCCGGAGTATATCCAAAGCGACCTCAGTCCCGCCCTCCTCTCCGCCCGCGCCTCCGAGCTGCTGAAGAACCGCGCCCAGTGCGAGGAGATGCGGAAGGGGATGCGGCGCGTCGTGGAGCGCCTCGGCACCGCCGGGGCCAGCCTCCGGGCGGCGGAGGCGATCCTGAAGGAGATCGGGGCGTCCGTTTCCACCTCCGTTCCCATTCCGAAGGCGGCGGCGAATTCCTAGATCGACGCCGATTCACGCCTAGAGACTTCCCGTCCGCGATTCTTTCCGCTATTTCCCGTTACCTTTCGCCATGATCCATCGTCTACTCCAAGGGGCACTCCGCCGCGCAGCCGGATTCGTTTACCGGCGCGCCGGCACGATCGTCCTGTTTTCCCTTCTCCTCACCGCCGTCGCCGCCTGGCTGACGGTGACCCGCCTCCGCGTCATCAACGATACGGACAACCTGATCCGGGCCGACTCCGAGGCGAACAAGGATTACCTCGCCTACTCGAAGGAATTCAACGCCGACGACGAGTACGTCGTCATCATCCGCTCCGACGACGTCGAGAAGAACCGCGAGGCGGCCCGCTGGATCGGCCAGCGGATGGAGGCGATGCAGCCGGGCCTCCGGCGCGTTCTCTATCGGCTCGATTTCTCCAAGATCTCCCAGCACTTCCTCCTCTTCCTCAGCCCGGAGGAACTCGGGAAGGTCGAGGAGGAAGTCGGCGGCTACGCGGCGGAGATGCGGCAGTCGAACGTCCGCCTCGACCTCAATTCGGTCCTCGACCAGACCGACCTGATGTTCAACGACAAGTATCTCCGCAAGAAGGAGAACTGGAAGCAATTCGGCCCCTTCGTCGACCGCTTCGTCGACATCCTCAACCAGCTCGCCGACTCGATCGAGTCGAAGCCGCAGAACGCGAAGTCGGCCGCCGCCAAGGCGAAGGCAACGGCGAAGAAATCGTCCTCCGTCTCGAACGCCGCCAGCAGCCACGTCCAGGGAGAGATCGAGGACGTCGACCGCGAGCTGGCCGACCACGAGTATCCCGGCCTCCAGGGCGGGAAAGTCCTCCTCGTCAGCGCCGTCCCCGGCCCTGTCACCGATCCCGAGCGCCCCTACGGCGCGACGACGGAGCAGCTCCGCGCCCTCCTCGTCGAGGCGCGGGCCGCCTTCCCCGGCCTCGATTTCGGCCTCACCGGCCTCCCCGTCCTGAGCGACGACGAACTCCAGACCAGCTCCGCCGACAGCCTCCACGCGGGCCTCCTCGCCCTCGTCCTGGTGACCCTCCTCATGGTGATCGGCTACCGGGCTCGGGCCCGCCCCTTCATCGCCATCGGCGTCCTCCTGATGGCGGTCTGCTGGTCGCTCGGCTTCACCGTCGTCAGCGTCGGGCACTTGAACATCATCTCCCAGGCCTTCGTCGCGATGGTGATCGGCCTCGGGATCGACTTCGGCATCCAGATCATGGGCCGCTACGAGGAGGAATTGGGCCGCGGGCAGAACCTGGAGCAGGCCCTCGCCTGTGCCATCGGGCAGACCGGCGCCGCCGTCGTCACGGGGGGGAGCACCACGGCCATCGCCTTCTACACGATGTGCTTCAACGACTTCATCGGCCTCTCCGAGTTCGGCATCATCGCCGGGACGGGCGTCCTTCTCTGCCTCGCGGCGAACCTCTTCCTCCTGCCCGCCTGTTACGTCCTGATGGACCGCCGGAAGTCGCCCCAGGCGCTGCGGGCCACCGGCTCGACGGTCTCCTCGGCCGAATCGGCCCGGATCAACGCCGTCCTCTTCTCCCGGCCCGGTCTCGTCCTGGCGCTCGCGGTCGCGGCGACGGTCGGCGCCCTCGCGATCACCGGTCTCCTCACCGGCAAGCCGAAGGTCGCCTTCGACTACAACGAACTCCACCTCCAGAACCCGAAGATCGACTCGGTCCTCCAACTCCACCGCCTCAACGACGATTCGCAGGGCGACAAGGAGGGGAACAACTCCGAGTCGCTCCTCTACGCCGTCTCCGTCGCGGCGACGTCGGAGGAGGCGAAGACGAAGATCGCGGCGTTCCAGGCCCTCCCTTCCGTCGCCGACGTCCGCTGCCCCCCGCTCGACCTGATCCCGACCGACGCGGAGCAGAAGGCCGTCATCATCAAGCGGATCGTCGACTCTCTCCAGGGCCTTTCCCTGAGCACCGACGTCCGCAACCAGGTCGATGTCGAGCGGGCGCGGACGAAGATCACGGCCCTCCTCGCCGACTGCCAGGACGGCGTTGCCGAGGCGAAGAAATTCGCCCCGATCATCCCGCAGGCGAAGCAGGCCGTCGATATCCTGGGGAAGTTGATCCCCCCGCTGACCCGCGCCCAGGCGGCGATGGCGGGCCTCTCCCAGGACGAGCTGGGGAAACGGCTGAACCGCTACCAGATCAGCGTCTTCGGGACGATGCAGCGGAACCTAGCCTTCCTGGCGCAGCAGAAGACGACGGGGACGATCACCCCGGACGACATCCCGCTCCCGCTGAAGGAGCGCTACCTCTCCCCGAGCGGAAAGCTCCTCATCGAGATTTCGCCGAAGGAAAACATCTGGGATCGGGAACCCGACGAGCGCTTCGTCCGGGAACTGCGGACCGTCGATCCCCACGTCACCGGCATGGCGGTCCAGAACTACGAGTACATCGACCTCCTCCGCGCCAGCTACGTGAAGGCGGGGGAATGGGCCTTCGTCGCCATCGTGATCCTGATCTCCCTCCACTTCCAGCGGCCCGGCCTGATCGCGCTGGCGATCCTGCCGCTCGTCGTCGCCTTGGTCTGGACCCTCGGCCTGATGCAGCTCTTCGGCGTCGCCTTCAACCCGGCGAACATCGTCACGCTCCCCCTCGTCATCGGGATCGGCGTCGCCTACGGCGTCTACATGGCCGACCGGTGCCGCGAGGACGGCGGCGTCCGCCTCTTCGAGGGCAGCACCGGGAAGGCCATCTTCCTCTCCGCCCTCACGGCGATGATCGGCTTCGGCTCGATGATGGTCAGCACCTACAAGGGCCTCTTCAGCCTCGGCTTCCTCATGTTCGTCGGGGTCGGCATGTGCCTGGTGACGAGTCTCCTCGTCGCCCCGCAGATCCTGGTCAAGTGGGGGAAGAAAGAGTAGAAGGATTGGCATGAACCGATTCCGGTGGCTGTGGCTCGTTCTCCTGGGATGGCTCGCCGTCGTCTCGGCACCCTCGCTTGCTTGGGCGCAGGACGTCACCGATGCCGTCTGGCATGACGAGGCCCGGAACCGGGACGTCCCCGTCCGGATCTACGTTCCCGCCTCGGGGACGCCGCCGTTCCCCGTCATCGTCTTTTCGCACGGCCTGGGCGGGTCCCGGGAAGGGTATTCCTACCTCGGCAAATACTGGTCGGCGCACGGCTACGTCTCGGTCCACGTCCAGCATCTCGGCTCCGACTCGGCGGTGACGACCTCGCCCGCGGCGATGAAGGCGGCGATGGCCGATCCGGCGAATTACGCCAACCGTCCCAAGGACATCTCCTTCGCCATCGACCGCCTGACCGCGCTGAACCAGGACGGGGGGCCGCTGCAGGGGAAGCTCGATCTGGCCCGCCTCGGCGTCGCGGGGCATTCCTTCGGGGCCTACACCACGATGGCGATCGCCGGGGGCTCCTATCGCCTCTTCCAACAGGGCCTGGCCGATCCCCGGGTGAAGGCCGTCGTCGCGATGAGCATCCCCCACCTCGTCGGAACCAGCTACGCCTCCGTCCGCGTTCCCGCTCTCCACTTCACCGGGACGGAGGACACGATCCACATCGCGGCCCAGGACGACGTCCGCCATCGCCGGGACGGTTTCGACCAGTCGCCGGGGCCCGACACCTACCTCGTCATCTTCCAGGGGGGGGACCACATGGTTTTCTCCGGTCGCTCGCCCCTCCTCCAGCCGGAGCGGAAGGAGCGGGATCAACGCTTCCAGGACCTCGTCTGCCGGGGCAGCACCGCGTTCTGGGATGCCTACCTGAAGGGCGACGCCCAGGCCAAGGCGTGGATGGCCGACGGGGATTTCGCCTCGGCCCTCGGCGCCTCGGCTACGTTCGAGAAGAAGTAGCCGCCGCCCGACGGCGCAGGACGAGGGCGACGAAGGCGACCTCCGCTACGGCGTAGAGGACGGCCCAGCGCGTCCCCCCGATCCCGAAGCCGTAGCTGTGGAGGCCCTTCCCCAGCACGAAGTTGACCCCGTACCACGCCATGACGACGGAGAGGAACCCGAGGACCGAACCGACGGCGAGGCCGAAGTCGCCCCACCATCCGGCGAAGCGTCCGTGGAGGATGGCGAGGTAGCCGAGGAGGGTGATCAGGGCCCAGGTCTCCTTCGGGTCCCAGTCCCAGAAGCGGCCCCACGAATAATTCGCCCAGACCCCGCCGAGGATCGTCCCGGCGGCGAGGAGGAGGACGCCGATCTGGAGGGCGCGGTAGACGTAGAGGGTGATCGTGTCATGCTTCGCGGCCAGCTTCCCCCGCAGGGAGCGGAAGAGGGCGACGTGGCCCAGGGCCATGGCGAGGGCGAAGGCCCCGTAGGAGAGGGTGATCGTCATGACGTGGATGGCGAGCCAGAAGTTGTTCCGCAGGACGGGGGTCAGCGGCTGGATCGAGGCGTCGAAGACGAGGGGCTGGAAATCGACCGCCATCAGCGCCGCGACGGCCAGGGGCGTCCCCGCCGCGAGGAAGACGCGGGAACGGTAGATGGCTTCCAGGATCAGCGCGAAGAGGACGACGGCGAAGGAGACCCAGATGATCGATTCGTACATGTTTGTCACCGGAGGGCGTCCGGCAATGACGATGCGGCAGACGAAGCCGAAGACCTGGCAGGCGAACCCGGCGAGGGCGCAGGCCCAGCCGAGGCGGTAGCCCGCCGTGGGCAAACACCGCGCCGTCAGCAGGAAGGCGAGGGCCGCCGCCGCATAGCCGATCCAGGCCCAGCGCCACGGATGGACGCGGAGGTAGAGGGATTCCAGCGTCAGGCGGCTCGGCGCGGGGTACGTCGCGGGATTGAGGGAGCGGAGGGCCTTGGCGAGACGCCCCGCGGCGTCGTCGAGGCTTGCTTGCTTCCCCGCTTTCCACGCATCGACGAAGTCGCGAAAGGGGAGGAGGACTTCGAGGCAGGTCTCCCGGGAATAGAAGCGGGGGAGATCGGGGAGAACACTCCAAGCGTCGTAGGACGAGGAGGAGGGCATCGGGACGATCGTGAAGGAGCTCCCCTCGACAATCGCCGCAAAGAGCCGGAGCCGGGCGGCGACGTCGGAGGCCGCCTTCTGCAGCCGCGTCCCGCCATCGGCCCCCCCGGCGGGATTCGTCGCCCGCATCCGGCCTCCGTCGGAGAGGAGGGTCTGAAGGGCGGCGTTCCCGGCGAGCTCCGCGTAGCTGAAGCGCTTCCGGTCGGCGGGCAGGCCCAGGGCGGTGCGGAGCGGGAGGTAATCGACGAGGAGGACCGGCTTCTCGTCCCATCCCTTCGGGGCCAGCCAGAGAGTGAGGACGAAGTCGGTCGCGGAGAGAGTGCGGCCTTCCTCGGGGAGGACGACGGAGGTCCGGCCCGTAAGCTGGAGGGTCGCCTCCCGGGCGAAGGTCGTCAGCGGCTTCTTGCGCCCCTGGTCCTGGATCGCGATTTGCGAGAGGGCATCGAAGCGGAGCGGGGCCGCATGGAGCAGGCCAGGAAGGCAGAGGAGGAGAAGGAGGAATCGTTTCATTTCAGGTTGGCGGGAGGCCGCGAGTAGAAGAGGAGGGCGATGCCGATGACGATGAGGATGGAGCCGATCCACTTCAGAGGCCAGCCCGGATCGTGGAGGACCTGGAGGGTGGTGTGGTCGAGGTTCTCCGGGTCCCAGTTGGCCTGGGAGAACTTGTAATTCAGGCCCAGGGCGGAACGCCAGAACCCGGGCGGATAGGTCGCCGGGTAGTTCATGTGGGCCGTGGCCCTCTGCGTCCCGCCGCGCAGGTCGTAGAAACGGAGGGTGCTGACGAAGTCGGAAGGGGAGGCGGTGCCCGGATCGCGGGGGACGTCGAAGGAAATCAGCTCGACCGCGAAGGGGAGGGGCTTCGTCTGGAGGCCGAAGCCGATCCGCAGCGGTCGTCCCGGATCGACCGAGGGGAGCGGATTCGGGAAGCTCTGGAATGTGCCGGAGGGAACCCAGGTCGGATCGGAGACGGCCTTCCCGTCGGCAAGGAGCGTCGCCCGGATCGCGGAGGGGGCGTCGGGAGAGGTGGCGGCGGTGGGGGAGAGCCGCTTTTCGACTGAGGCGTGTGCGAGGTCGCCCTCCAGGGTCGCCTGCCAGTCGGCCCAACCGAGGGGGAGAGGGGAGCCAGGGAGGAGGATGCCCTCCTTTTGCACCGATCCTTCCTTGAGGAGCCGGTAGCGGAAGACCGGTCCGTCTTTCAGGAGGCGGAGGAGCGGTTTATCGGTATCGACCGGGGCATCGAACGAGGCGACCCACTCGACCGTCGCCAGCCCGAAGAAACTCCGCTTCCTCCAAGCGTCGTCGTTTTGGAGGAGGGCCAGCGGCACCTCCTGCCCCATCATCCGGCTCCGGAACCGGAGGAGGAGGCCGGGACCGCCCGCATCGGAGGCGGCAAGGTCCTCCACCATCGCGAGGGAGGCGGCGTAGGCGTCGATCTTCAGCACGAGGCCCGCCTCGGGCGGGGCCTCGGGAATCGCGACGAGGCGGGGATGGGCCTCGTCGGGGAGGCGGGTCTCGGTCGGAAAGGCGATCTCGTAGGAATCTCCGGTATGGAGGCCCCGGAGGAGGACGATGTTCTGGTTGAGGGCGACGCGGCCTTCGGGCGGGGCTCCCTTTTCGAGGCTCAGGAAGGCCTCGTAGCCGAAGCGGGAGCCGATCGCCGCGCCGACCAGGAGGGTGATGATCCCGTAGTGGGTGATGACGAAGGGGAGGTGCTTCCGCTGCCACGGCCAGCGGTCGAGGGTGACGCAGAAGAGGTTCAGGCAGAGGAGCCCCAGCCAGCCCAGGAAGAGAGGGGAGCGGTAGATGTAATGGCGGGCGATCTCCGCCGTGAAGCGGGACTCCGCGACCGTCGCCGCCGCGCAGGCGAGGGCGAGGATCAGGAGGAGGATCATCGCCATGTGGAGCGAGGCCCCCCGGTGGACCCCGCGCCAGAACGCCGAAGCCTTCCGCCGCGCCGCAATCCGGGCGGAACGCTCCTCGTTCGTGAGGGAGGTGACGAAAGGCAGACGCATGGGGAGATTCGCAGGGTATCGCCCTTGGCCGGGGCAACAAGAACGGAATAGACAGCGCGCGGAGGGAGGTGGTTCAATCGCGGTCTTCCCATTCCCCACTTGAAGCGTCTTCTTTTCACCGCCGCCTTCCTCGCTCCCGCCCCCCTCTTCGCCGAGGTGCGGCAGACGAACCTCTGGGGCCTCCCCCCCTGCGTCACCGTCGGCGGCCATGCGATCGACCACCTGCTCATGGTCATCTTCTGGATCGTCCTGGCGGTCTTCGTCGGGGTCCAGGGGACGCTCCTCGGGTTCCTCTACCGCTACCGGAGGCAGGAGGGGAAAGCGGCCAGCCCGATCCAAGGCCATGTTTGGACGGAACTCCTCTGGACGGCGATCCCGGCGGCGGTCTTCCTCGGCCTCTTCGCCCTCG
>CAISZB010000231.1 GCA_903889845.1 uncultured Verrucomicrobium sp.
CGGAGCGGAGGGCCTCGATGCGGAGGAGGAGGTTCCGGTGCTGGGCCTCCATCGCGATCAACTGGTTGCGCTGCCCGACGAGGGCGCTCTGGACGCGGCCCAGGTCGTGGCGGCGATGGTCGCGCTCCCCTTCCTTCTCCGCGACGCGGCTGGCCAGGAGGCGGACTTCCTCCTCCTTCGCGCGGTGCGCGGCCTCGGCGGCGGCCCGGGTCTCCGAGGCGGCGGCGATCTGCCCTTCGAGGGAGGCGAGCTGGTCTTCCTGGATGCGGATCTTCTCGCCCGTCCCGGCGATCTCGATCCGGGCGTTCTCCCGCAGGAGGGCGAATTCCTCGACGCGGGCGGCGTTCGTCGTCTCGCGCTGCGTGGCGCGTTCCCCGGCGAGGCGGGCCTCGTTGAGGGCCTCGCGGACCTGGACGGAGGTCCCTTCGATCAGTTCCAGTTCCTCGCGGAGGCGGCCCAGGGCGGCGTCCTCCTCCTCGACGGCCAGGGCGAGGGTGCGCTGGCTCTCGCGGGAGGCGTCGGTCCGCTCCTGGAGGGCGGCGATGTCGGCGACGAGGTTCGTGTACTCGCGCCGGGCGTATTTCAGTTCCAGGTCGCGCAGTTCGGCGAAGAGCTCCTGATAGCGGCGGGCCTTCGCGGCCTGGCGCTGGAGGGAGCCGATCTGGCGGCGGACTTCGCCGACGACGTCGTCGAGGCGGACGAGGTTCGCCTCGGTCTGCTCCAGCTTGCGCATCGCCTCCTTCTTCTGGCTCTTGAAGCGAGTGATCCCGGCGGCCTCCTCGAAGACGGCGCGGCGGTCCTCCGGGCGGGCGGAGAGGATCTGGTCGATCTTCCCCTGCTCCATGATGGAGTAGGCGGTCCGGCCGACGCCGGTGTCCATGAAAAGCTGGTGGATGTCGCGGAGGCGGCAGACGTTCTTGTTCAGCTCGTACTCGCTGGTCCCGTCGCGGAAGAGGCGGCGGGTGATCGTGACCTCGTTGTAGTCGGTCCCCAGTTCCTTCTCGCAGTCGCCGAAGGTGAGGGAGACCTCGGCCATCCCGAGGGGCTTCCGCTTTTCCGAACCGTTGAAAATGACATCGGACATCTGCCCGCCGCGGAGCGCCTTCGCCGATTGCTCTCCCAGGACCCAGCGGATCGAGTCGAGGACGTTGCTCTTCCCGCAGCCGTTCGGGCCGACGATGGCCGTGATCCCCGGATGGAACTGGACCACCGTTTTGTCCGCAAACGACTTAAACCCCACCACGTTGAGCGCCTTGAGATACATACTGGGGGTGAAAACTACCTAGAAGAGGCCGGACCCCGCAAGGCAAAATACGCTATTAGTAGGGGGTGCCTTGATTTAAAAGCCCATTCTGTGGTGTAATTTGTTTATGGAGAAGGGTGTTTCAGCGAGATGAACGGTACAGGAGGTGTACCGTATTGAGGGAGGAGAGGTCGCCCAAACTAAACGGTCGCCGAGGGGGAAACATGGGCCGCTTCGGCGAAGCGATGCTTCAGGGGGCGGAGAAGGCCCTCGGCGAGGGGGAGGGTCCAGACGAAAACGGCGACCGACCACCGGATTTTTTCCCCGATCACAGAGCCGTCCCCCGAGAGGAAGCCTGACGTCACCACGATGCCTCCCACGAGGGAAAGGAGAGCCGTGCCGTAGAGGGCGGCGCTCCAGAGGGAAAGGGTCTCGACCGCTTCGGCGGGACGGCGACCCGCGACAAGGGCGACGAGACGGCGGGCCGTGCCGGAAAAACCGTACGCCCCGACGAGGGAGGCCAGCGGGAGGAGGAAGGCCGAAATCAGGATGGGGGGATCGAAGAGGTAAAACAGGGCGGGATAGATATAGCTCGAATAGCGATAGAATACACCGTCATACCCCGCGATCAGTAAGGCCAGCAGGCCGAAGACGATAAAACCAAAAAGCGGGCGCAACAACAGGGTTGGAGCGGTGCTCTCCGTCGCCTGGGGCCGGGTTTCGGCGAGGAGACGGTATTGCATTGGGCGGAAGAGTCCCTCGCAGAGCAGAGCCGCCAAGAAGAAAGCCCCGAGGCCGCACGCGATGATTTCGCCGCCGACGGCCTTGCCATCCGCCATGCCAAAGAACCCCGAGGCCCGGACGATTTCAAACACGGCGGCGAGGATGGCCGCTCCGTACGTTGCCCCGATCCGGAAGGAAATCGCGCGGCCCAATGCCTCGGGCGTGAAGCCATAAGCGATCCGTCTCCGTTCGGAGAAAAGGGAAAGGAAGCGCTGCCCCGTGCCAACGATCCCGTAGGCCCCGACGAGGGGAGCCAGCGGTAGGAAGATCACGGCAAACAGCTCTCCCGGACGAAGGAGGCTGTCCACATGCCCGCCGATATAGATAAACGCGAGGACGGCGAGGACGACATAGAGACCGAACCCAGGCAGGACGCGGAGGAGGCGCATGGGCTCGATGGTGCTCCGGCCCCTTCCCGAAAGCAATGCCGTCGTGGTTGACATTTAGTATCGCCATGATACTAATTAGACATGCCCCGGAAGATCCGGCAGTTGATCTCCGAGTTGGAACGGGCCGGGTTCGTCAACCGGGGAGGGAAAGGGAGCCACCGCAATTTCGCCCATCCGAAAGGGTACCGCGTCACGATCTCCGGCCAGCCCGGGGACGACGCGAAGAAGTATCAGGAACGCCAAATCCGCCACCAAATCGAGGAGTCCCAACGATGAAACCGACCGCCGCCCGGATCAAGGAAGCCGCCCGCCGTTACCTGAAGATCGTCGAATGGTCCGACGAGGACGGCTGCTACGTCGGCAGCGCCCCGCCGATGATCGGCCAGTGCTGCCACGGCGCGACCGAGGCGGAGACGCTGGCCCGACTCCAGACAATCGTCGAGGAATGGGTCGCCCTCCTCCTGGCCGAGGGGAAGCCCCTGCCGCCGTCGGTGGCCGGGAAGGAATTCAGCGGGAAATTCGTCGTCCGCATCTCGAAGGATTTGCACCGCAAGGCCGCGCTCAAGGCGATGGCGCGGGGGGAGAGCCTCAATCAATTCGTCGCCGCGACCCTCGAAAAGGCCTGACCGGCCGGGCCGCTACGGATTGCTGATAATGCTCAGAAACTCGACCGGCGGGCCGTAAACGGCGTGGGGGCCGTGCTCCACCGTGGCGTCGAAGAAAAGGGAGTCGCCGGGGACGAGGTGGTAGACCTGCCCGCCGTGGCGATAGTCCAGCTTCCCCTTGATCATGAAGAGGAATTCATGGCCGGGATGGCGGAAGCTGTTCTTCGCCGGGTCAATCGTCTTCTCCTCGATCCGCATGAGGTAGGGCTCGAATTCCTTCTCGAAGGGAAGGCCGAAGGCAAGGGACTCGTAGCTGTGGCCGATCTTCGAGCCGCGGCCCGCGATGGCCTTCCGCTCTTCCTTGCGGACGAGGGCGGCGCGGGGCTGGGTGGGGTTGCCGCTCTGGAAGAAGCTGCCGGGCTCGACGGAAAGGGCGGCGGCGATCCGCGTGAGGGTGGAGACGGGGGAGGAGACCTTGCCGTTCTCGATCTTCGAGAGCTGCCCCTTCGTCAGCTTCACCTCCTGGGCCAGTTGGTCGAGCGTGATGTCCCGTTCCTGGCGGACGGCGCGGATGCGGCGCCCGATCTGAAGCTCGATCGGGTCCCCCTCAACAGGGCGGGTCTCTTTCGGCTTCTTGAGGATCATAGGGTTGCAACAGGTGTTACACACAATTGCCCCAGACCGCAACCTCCTTGACACCCAGCTTTGAGCCAGTCCCCTCCCAATTGGAGTCTGGGCGTATTGGCACTGTCTCCCCACGCCGTACGTACCCTCGGAGATTCGGGGATTCAGCCGAGGCTGCCGC
>CAISZB010000232.1 GCA_903889845.1 uncultured Verrucomicrobium sp.
GCCTGGAGCTTCGCGACAACATCGGGGGTCTTCTGGACCTGCTTCATGCAGCAGGTTAAAGGCCAATCGCACACCCAACCGCAAATAGGGAAAGTGTGGGAAGTGTGCCCGACTACAGACTAAGCCTAGTCTGCCAGTCTCTATCTAGGTTTCAGTGGGTTCAGCTCGAAGAAATCCGGCTTGGCTGGTGAAGTGATACGCTGGAGTGTCAAAAGGGTTGGTTGCCCACTGTCGCGCCCCGGCACCGCTCCTGGAAGACCACAGCCCAGAGTTGGGGGTGGAGACCCAGTCAGGCCACTGCTTCCCTAGCGACCACGGTGTCGTAGAGCCCGTAGTGGGTCAGGCCCTTGTGGCTTTCGAGCCCCGTATAACTGAGGGACGCGTCTTCATAACGGCGGAAGGCGAATACGGCTTGATTCATCCGCTCAGTGTTGAAAACTTTAAGGCGCACCAGTAAGTGGAAGTCGCCTACTGAAAGACCCGTAACACTAAGAAACAACTCCGGCTCCAGTTTCGTGATGACATCCTGTAGTGTGTTTTCCCGAAAATCCGTAAGGTACATGAACGGGGGAATGAGAGACGCAAATTTGATCAATTTTTCCTGGACCTTAAGACGTTTGGATTTGTATTCTTTCTCCTCGTCACTTAGCTCCTTTTTCTCTCGCGCGTTCAGGCCCCCGTCTTTCTCCTTTGTCTTGAGGTCTTTAATTTTCGCGTTCTTGTTAATGATCGTTTCGATGACGTTATCGCCCAGCGTGCGCCACCCTTCGATGCGCTCAACCGCGGCCATTGCCTCGGGATTGTCGAGAATGCGGCGCAGGGTATCGTTGTCGACGTTCACTAGGAGCGCGGATTGCCATTTGCGGGCGAGCAGTGTGCCCGAGGTGCCAGCCATCGCGATGTCGAGAATGCCCCCCGCATCGATCTGCGTCATGTTCGCGCCGTCATAGGCGAGCACGGGCAGGAACGAGATAAGCTCCTTGACGGCGTTCTCAGGGTTCGCCTCGCCTGGCGAGAGGCCAATGCCATAGTCGGACAATTGCCGTAGCGCCCGGGTTGGGGCGAAATCGAACACGAAGCAGACGGGTTTCAGCACCTCCTCGTCGTTCGGATTGTCGCCGTTTGGATTCTTAATCGACCACGGCGACTGCACCCTGAATGCCGCCTGAAAATAGGTCTCCGGCGACTTAAGGTTGCGAAGCATAAGGATTGAGGACCACTGCGGAACTGTCACACCTGTGGTCAATTTTCCGCAGGACAGCGTTATTGTCTGCGTCTCAAATCCACTGCCAATGGCCCTTCTAACAGGCGGCACTGCTTCTAGGCCAATACCCGCTGCCGTTCCTGCTGCCATAATTACCTTATAGCCGTGCCAGAACGTGTTGTGCTTCTCTTCCAGCAGGTTCGCCATAGCCTGACAGGCCGCGACATTTGGCAAGAACCAGAAAGAGTGCTGGAGGTAGGGAAGCAGGCGGGCATCGGAATAGGGAAACGGGGGGCGGGTTCCCGTTTTCAGGCTATCGACCGTCTGCGGGACATATGATCCCCGGATGATTTCCAGCCACTTCTGCACATCGGATTTGTGCGTGAACGCTGCCTTGGCACCTGTGCCAGTGGCGGCGAAAAACTCATTCAAATCGAACTCGTCGAACTCACCGGCGCTGGCGATCGCCAACAGCTCGTCAGGCATTTGATAAGTGAGGAGGCGCATCTGGGGAAGCGCGCCATAGGGGTTGCGCTTGCCCGGATGGTTCGCGGCGAAATCAGCCTTGGCTCGCTGTTCGTCGGTGTACGTCCAGTTGAAGATTTGCTCTTCAATGAACTCGCCAGTCGCCAAAGCCTTGAAGGGCGTTCCGGAGAGAAGGAGGTATGCCCGGGTGGAGATCGGTAGGAACATCGCCTCATTCGCGGAGATATCGCCGAGGTCGTCGTTCACTTCGTCCAACCCTGTATCATACTCCAGTTTGGCTTCCCGCTTGGCGTCTTCCTCGCCTTCAAAAAGCTCCTTGGCAGTGTCGCGCCATGCGCCGAAATGGTATTCGTCGAAAATCACAAGATCCCAGTTGATGGTGTGAAGCCATTCGTTCCGGGATTTTATGGCTCCGGTCGCTTTGTCGCGCCCGAGAAGGTCTTGGAACGAGCCGAAATAGACAAGCGGTTTGTCTGACTCAATTTGACTGGGATCACGATCCGATTTACGGGAGAGAAATTGCCAGCCGTCAAAATCTGCATGGGTTTCAAGGTCGGTTTGCCACGCATCCTCAACGGCGGGTTTGAAGGTCACCACCAATACCCGTTTGGCTCCGAGCTTTTTTGAGAGCTGGTAAGAGGTGAATGTCTTGCCGAAACGCATCTTGGCGTTCCAGAGGAAGCGGGGAACAGCCTTTGGATCCTCACTCCAGATTGAATTGAAATACGCGTAGGTCTTTTCCACAGCCTCCATCTGTTCGCGGCGGGGCGGGAAAGTTTCGTGGTGTGTTCCGGTGAGATGCTGGCCAGTGCGGAGTTCCGTAAGCACTGTTTGCACGTCGGCGACCGTGCATTGCATCCATTCCAGCATCGGGTTGGTGAA
>CAISZB010000233.1 GCA_903889845.1 uncultured Verrucomicrobium sp.
CCATTGCTTGAGATCGTGCCCCGTCGCGTCCTTCAAGGCGCCGTCGGTGTCGAGCCCGCGCGCGTAGCCTTTCACCAGTTTTTGCAGCGTCTGCGGATCGGTCGATGCCCCCGGCTGACCCGCGCGATCGCCGGCGATGAAGCGCACGAAGCTGGTCACCTCGGCGTAGCAAACCAACGATTCGCGCGCGCTCGGCAGCATCGCGAGCGAGGGACCGAGCGCGTCGAGCGGGCGACCGCGATTCTGGAGAAAAAGCAGCACTCCGCCCATCCGATCCCCGATTACGTCCTCAATCACGCCAAGGGGATCGCCCTCTTCGGCATCACGCGGGGCGGATTCCTGATCGGCGGGCAGGCCGGCGCGGGCATCGTCATGGCACGCCTCGACGACGGGATCGCCCCCTCCTGGACGGCCCCCTCCGCCTTCGACCTGAACGGAGCCAGCATCGGCGCCCAAATCGGCTACAGCGAAACCCGCTACATCGTCATTTTGAACACGGACCGGGCCGTCCGGCATTTCACCGCCTCGGGCAGGATCCGTTTCGACGCCACCGCCACCGACACCGCCGGACTGAGCCACGGCACGGAAAAAGCCTCGACCACGGAACTCGACCACCGGGACATCCTGATCTACACCGATTCCGACGGCGCATTCGTCGGCGCCACGCTGGGAGGCACCTCGATCCAGCAGCGGCCCGGCATCAACCGGGAGGCCTACGGCTCGGACGCCAGCCCCGATTCGATCCTCACCGGCACCGTGACCGCGCCCCCCTCGACCGCCCCGCTCCACCTGCTGCTCAATCGCGGCGCCCCCGCCTCGGAAGTCTCCCTCAACACCTTTTGAGCGCTGACGCTGGCGCAAGAGCCAAAACCCGTCCGGTAGGGTTAGACCCCATGGCGAAGCCGCTTCGTCCGGAGCAGCTTCCGGCATGCTCATCAAAGTCAAAACCCTGAAGGATTTCAAACTGGACAGCCTCGACGGCGAAATCGGGAAGGTCGAAGAATTCTATTTCGACGACCTCCACTGGACCATCCGCTACCTGGTCGCGAACACCGGCGACTGGCTCAGGGACCGGAAGGTACTGATCTCCCCCTACGCCCTGACCTGCGTCTTGAGAGAGGAGAAAGACATATCCGTCAGCCTGACCAAAAAGCAGATCGAGGACAGTCCCCCGCTGAGCTACGACGAACCCGTCTCCCGCCAATTCGAAGGGAACTACTACGGATACTACGGCTGGCCCGTTTACTGGGGCGGCCCGTACCTGTGGGGCTCCTACCCCTATTATCCCTACCTGATGCGGGATCGGGACAAATGGGAGGAGAAAAGCTGCGTCCAGGACGAGGGCACCCGCGACCCCCATTTGCGCAGCTCCGCCAGCGTGACCGGCTACCATATCCAGGCCCTGGACGGGGAGATCGGCCATGTCAGCGATTTCGTCATCGACGACGAGACATGGACAATCCGCTACCTCATCATCAGCACCCTGAATTGGTGGCCGGGGAAAAAGGTCCTCATTTCGCCCAAGTGGATCACCAGCGTGAGTTGGGAAAACGCCAAGGTCGTCATCGACGTTTCCAGGGAGACCCTCAGACAGTCCCCGGAATACACGGAGGAAGCCCTCCTCACCCGGGATTACGAGGCCGGACTCCACCGCCATTACAATCGCCAGGGCTACTGGGTCGACGAAGAGGCCAACGCCGGTTCGTCGCATTGACCCTCCTAGAGCATGACACGCTCTATGGGGTCAACACCCCATTCCCGTTCCTCCCCTCCTCTTCCATCGTCGAAGGCGATGAAAAAAGAACCCGCTCCCACCGGTGCCGCCGTCCACGCCTTCCCGGCCCTCAGTCCTTCCCCCCACCCCGCCCTGCGGGCCGAAGAAGACGCGCCCTTCGGCCCGGCCAATCCCCCGCCCGACAACCCGACCCTCTCCTACCTGGCTTACCTGGAACCCTCGCGCATCGAGCGGTTCATGTCGCTCCAGCAGAGGGCCGAGGAAGACAAGAACGCCCGGCAAAAAGCCATCGCCCGAGCCACTCAGGGGGAGCAAGAAAAGAAACCCTGCCCCGTCGCGATCGCCTAGGCGCCTCGCCCCGCACTCAAAGCCGGAACCCGACGGCGATCATCGGCCCCAGGGCGTCGATGGGCCGATTCGGGTGGCTCGGTTCGGAGAGACCCGCATTGGAATAATGGGTGTAGGCGGCCCCGCCCCTCACGAACCAGCTTTCGTTCAAATCGTAGCGCACCCCGACCCCCACGCCGAACGAGAAATTGGTATCCTCGCCCAGGCCGTGGGGGTTGCCGTTTTTATCGACCACGGCATTGGAATCGGCGAAGCCCAGCCCCACCAGGCCCTGCACATAGGGCACCCACTTCCAGCCCGGCTGCACGAAGTTGTATCGGGGTCCGACATTGAAGCCGAAGATGCGGCTCGCCCCCGTCGGGCTCGTGGTCAGGGCCGTGCCGTAGCCCTGGAAGAGAAACTCGGAATAGCCCCGCAGGATCCCCCCGGCCCGATCCTCCAAACTCACGTCGTCCAACTTCAACGCCGCCGTGAGCGTCCCGGGAACCAGGGTGTACCCGTCCTGCCCGCCGACGCGGACATTGGACCACTGCACCCCCGTCCCCACTTCGACGGCCCAGTCATGGGGAAGCCCCTCCCGCGAAGAGACGGCCACCTCCTCCGGAGAGAGCCTCGCGTCCCCCTGGCCGCCAAGGGCCAGGAAAGCACTCCCGTTCAGGACAAAAAAAGCCGTCGCCCAGCGCGTCATATTTTTCATGGTTTTCACAAAGTAAAGCCAGCCTAGGCCCGGCCCCCGGCGCGGCTATGGGGTGTAGACCCCATAGGCGCCGCCCCGCCCGCGTCCTAGCGTTGTCGCATGCTACACCAATTCACCAAGCTCCCGGCCCTTGCGGCCACGGCGCTCCTCCTCGCCCTGCCCGCCCTCCTCCATGCCGATAACATGGAAGAGCGCATCCATACCGCCATCCACATCCTGAAGGAAAAACAGGAATCCTCCGACCCGATCCCCGCCTCCCTGCTCAACCACGCGAGAGGCATCGCCATCTTCACCGTGACCCAGGGCGGCCTCGGCATCGGCGGCAAGGGCGGCGAGGGCATCGCCATCGTCCGGCTCGGGGCCGCGAATTCCCGTTCCTGGGCGGCCCCCTGCGCCTTCAACCTCGCCGGCGCCAGCATCGGCGCCCAGATCGGCTTCACCGAAGACAGTTACATCGTCGTCCTGAACACCGACGAAGCCGTCCGCCACTTCACCAGCAATGGGAAGACCAGCCTGAACGCGACCGCCAGCGGCACCGCCGGATCGACCACGGCGACCGAGAAAGCCACCACGACCGAGCTGGAACACCGGGAGATCGTGATCTACAAGGCGACGGGCGGCCTCTTCGGCGGCGCCACCCTGGGCGGCACCTCGATCGAGCGCAAGAACAGCGTCAACCAGGAAGCCTACGGCGACACCGTCCGCGCGAAGAACATCCTCAACGGCACCGTCCCGCCTCCCGAGTCGGCCGGACGCCTCTACCGGCTCCTCAACGGCAACGTCAGCCACGCCTAACGCACCATCGCCCCCCGACCCCCTCCCTCCCATGACTCAAGACAACGCCATCGTGGCGATCTACAAATCCCACACCGAAGCCGAGACCGCCGTCAAGGACCTCCAGCACGCCGGCTTCGACATGAAGAAACTGTCGATCATCGGGATCGACTACCAAACCGATGAACGGGTCATCGGCTACTACAACACCGGGGACCGCATGCGGTGCTGGGGGAAGGCGGGGGCCTTCTGGGGCGGGATCTGGGGCATGCTGTTCGGCTCCGCGTTCTTCTTCGTCCCGGGCCTCGGGCCGCTGCTCGTCGCCGGTCCCCTCGTCAACATGATCGTCGGCGCGCTGGAAGGCGCCGCGATCGTGGGCGGCCTGAGCGCCATCGGCGCCGGGCTCTGCAGCCTGGGCATCCCCCGGAACAGCGCCCTGCAATACGAGACCGCCCTCAAGGCCGGCAAGTTCCTCGTACTGGCCCACGGCACCGGAGAGGAATCGATCCGGGCCCGGGAAATCATCCAGAAAAGCGCCCCGGAATCCTGGGAAGAGCATTCGCCCACCCCCATCGCCCCGGCGGAGCTGGCATCGAGCTGAACACAATTCTTCCGCTGCGGGGCG
>CAISZB010000234.1 GCA_903889845.1 uncultured Verrucomicrobium sp.
CTCTTTGGGTTCCGGACCCTGCTGGCTCTGTCGTGTGTCGTCGCTACGGGGATGCCGATGGCGCTCTCCTTGGCGCAACCCCTGCCGTCGCCCGACGTGGCTGCGGTGGAACGGGATGAGGAGGCTTTCCGTTCCCAGCAGATGGACGTGGTCCGCAAGGCGATCGACGCCGGGGACGTCTTTGCCGTGAACGGCGATTTCGCCAAGGCGGAAGAGCGCTACCTCTACGTCATCAAGAACGTCGACCGCAATTCCCCCATCGGCCAGTCGGCCTACAACCGCGCGGTCATCAGTATCGCGCAGGTCTTCCTGATGGAAGGTCAGGCTGCCGAGAAGAAGGGCGATTTCACCGCCGCCGCCGCCCTCTACAAGAAGGCCCAGGCCGCCGATCCCTCGACCGCTCGGACCGTCAAACGGAATCTGATGCGGCTCGCCGAGACCCAGCAGAAGGACACGACGCAGCGCCGCGACCCGGAGGGGACCGACAAGAACCCCGTCATCACTCCCGAGTTCAAGCAGCAGGTGGCCGACGTCCAGCGGCTCCTCTTCGAGGGGGACCGCTTCTTTGAGACCGGCCAGTATGCCGAGGCCGAAGTCCGCTACCGCCAGGCCCTGGTGATCGATGCCTACAACAAGGCGGCGCAGCAGAAGCTCGAGCGGCTCGACAAGTACCGTTACCACGCCGCCGTGACCGCCCTCGACGCCACGCGCAAGGAGGCGATGTACCAGGTCGATTCCCGGTGGATCGAGCGGGAAGTCGCCGAGGGCAAGGCTGCCTCGGCCGAGCCGATCGCCGCGACGGAGAGCAATGTCGCCAAGATCCAGAAGAAGCTCTCCGAGATCGTGATCGACAATATTTCCTTCAACAACACCCCCGTCGAGGATGCCTTCAAGCTCCTGGCCGAAAAGGTGCGTGCCGCCGATCCCGACAAGCAAGGGCTCAACTTCGTCCTGAAGCTTCAGCCGACGATGTTGACCAAGACCGCGCCCGCCCCCCCGGCGACCGGAACGACGGCAGCGGCCAAGAAGCCGACGACGCCCGCCGCGCCTGCGGCCCCCGCCGGACCGGCCCCCGTCACCTTCTCCCTGAGCAATTCGTCGCTGGCCGAGGTGCTGCGCCTCCTCACGCAGCTCTCCCACCTCAAGTACAAGGTCGACGAATTCGCGATCAATATCCTGCCGGAAAACGAGTCGTCCGACGTCCTCTCGACGCGGACCTTCGTCGTCCCGACCGGCTTCTTCCAGTCCCGCACCGCGGGCGGGACGACCTCGGCCGTCGGCGGGGACAGCACGGTGAGTAAGGTCTCCTTCGACGTGAAGCAGCAGCTCATCGACCAGGGCGTCGATTTCCCCGCGGGCGCCACGGCGACCTTCCTCGCCGAATCGAGTCGGCTCATCGTCGCCGACACCGCCGACCAGATCGACCTCATCGACGCCCTCATCCAGCAGCAGAGCAAGGAAGAGACCCCGATGGTCGAGATCGAAAGCAAGTTCGCCGAATTCACCGATGATTCGATGCGGGAACTCTCGTTCAACTGGCAGCTTGGCAGCGGCGGGACGTACAGCGGCAGTTTTGCCAACAGCGATTCCAATCTGAACATCACGGGAAAGACCACGCTGGTGACGGGGCAAGGTGCCACGGGGGCGCCCTACTTGAGTAATGGAGTGGGGGGGGGCATACTTGGCCGGATTTTCTCCTCGACCTCGAGTAGCAAGTACGGCTATGCAGGGGAGAGCTCCCTCGGCCAGACGGCGCTGCGGGGGCACAGCGATCTGACCGGCAGTTCGCTCGATACCCTCCTCGAGGCCTACAGCGGGAACGCCTCGGGGCAGGCGAACTCGGCCGGTGGCTTCATGCTCGGCGGGGTCATTGCGGGACACGGCGTTGCCGTCTTGGCGAACCTGATCGACCAGATGAAAGGCGTCGACCTCCTCCTCGCCCCGAAGGTCACGACGAAGAACGGAAGCAAGGCCCGGATCGAGGTGACCCGGGAAATGACCTATCCGACGCGCGTCGAGAAGCCGACCTATTCCAATACAAGCTTGCAGTGGGATGGCTCGGTTAGTGTCATTGTTGTCACTCCTCCCGCGCTTTCGGAATTCAAGACGCCGAAGGCCGATCTGGGGGCCGATGTCGGCGTCCAGATGGAGATCACGCCGACGGCCTACCCGAACCGCCTGATCGATTTGGACATCTCCAAGCTCGCCGTCGTCGATTTCGAGGGATTTGTCAATTATGGATCGACGATCAACCAAGGCGATTCCTCCACTTCCAGTATCGATGTTCTTTCCACCTACGTCATCCCCAAGCCGGTCTTCAACACCCGTTCGATGACGACGAAGCTCCAGGTCCTCGACGGGGAGACGATCGCAATGGGTGGCCTCATCCGGGAGGAGACAGAGAAGATCGACGACAAGGTGCCGGTCTTCGGCGACATTCCCATCGTGGGACGGCTCTTCCGGAGCCAGGTCGACAAGAAGACCAAGAAGAACATCATCATCTTCGTCACGGCTCGGATCGTCCGTTCGACCGGCAAGGCGAAGTATGCGGAAACCGTCGTCTCGAATCCCGTTCCACCCCCGACTGGGTCACCTGCGTCCACCCCGGTTGCGGCCACGGCCACACCCTAAACACGAATCGCCCGTGACTCCCCGAACCGACACCGATCTTCCCATGCACCTCGCCCGCCTTTTCCGCGTCGCGCCGGCTTCGCTGGCGCTCCTGACTCTGCCGCTGCTTCTTACCGGGACAGCCTTCCACGGCTTTGCCGCCGATCCTGTCGCCGCCGCCTCGGATGAGGCTACGGCCGGGATTCAGAAGCAATTGGCCCAGGCCGCCAAATTGGAGCAGCAGCAGAGCCCCGACCAGGCGCGGGCGATCTACCAGGGCTTGCTGGGAACGGTCGCTCCCTCCGGGCCCAATGCGGCCCTCTACCTGCAGGCCCTCCAGGGCCTCTTCCGCACCAACTCGACCCTGATCCTCCAGGCTCGCAGTCGGAACGATCTGGCCGCGATGGAATCCTACCTCCAAAGCAGCCTCACCTATGCGCCGAACGACACCGGACTCAAGGCCTCCCTCGCCAAGGTGCAGTTGGCCCGGAAGTACGTGGCCGATCAGGCCGCAGTCGCCGCGGCCCCGACGGGTACGCCCGCTGCCGCCTTGGCTCAGGCCCTCCAGGCGGAGCAGGCCGGGCAGGTCCTCCAGGCCCGCCAGATGTACCTGGCCGTCCTGAAGGCGACCCCGGCCAACTCGGGCAGTGTCGATACGTATCGGCAGGCGGTGCAGGGCCTCTTCCGCACCAACTCCACCCTCATCATCCAGGCCCGCACCCAGGGCGACTTGGCCGGGATGGAGACCTATATCCGGAGCAGTCTTGATTACGCGCCGAATGACGCCGGCTTGCAGGATGCCCTGGCCAAGGTCCAGTCGGCCCGCGCTTCGCAGGCTCAAGCCCAGGCCCAGCCGCAAATCCAGAGCGCGCCTCCGGTCCAGGCTCCGGCCACGGTGGCCTCCTCCTCATCGACGCCTTCCGACGCCTCCACCCAGGCGGCGGTCGACAACAGCCCCGCCGGATTGGCGGCGGCCCGGGAAGCGGTCCGCAAAGACAAGGAACTCAAGCAGCTGTTGCCGACCCTCGATCAGGCGGCCCAGTTGGAGGCCCAGGGACAGCCTGACA
>CAISZB010000235.1 GCA_903889845.1 uncultured Verrucomicrobium sp.
CACCGCGCGTTTGTAGGCTTCTGAGGGGTGCCCCCTCAGGATGGCTCCCGGCCCTGCTAGTCAGTCGGCTCCTTTATCTCTATGTCGCTATCGCGACGGCAGTCCCTGCCCCGAAGGGGAGGCCTTCCCCTTCGCGCCCCTCCCCATTCGTTGTTGCCCGCCGCCTCCGTATCGTCAATAACTCATCCGCATGCACATCGTCATCACCTGCGGTCCGGCCTTTGCCCCCATCGATTCGGTGCGCCGGATCACGAACACCTCTACGGGGCGGCTGGGGGCGATCCTCTCCGATTTCTTCCTCTCGCGCGGTCATGCGGTGACCTGCTTCCGCGGGGAGGCGGCGACGTTCCGGGGTCTCCCGGAGGGGGTGAAGGTCCATGAGTTCGGCACGAACGACGACCTGGAGAAGGCCCTAGCGAAGCTGGCTGCGAGCGCGACGAAGGTCGATGCGGTGCTGCACGCGGCGGCGCTGTGCGACTTCGGCGTCGAGGCGGTGCGGGACGCCGCAGGCCATCCGGTGGAGGGGGGGAAGTTGCCGAGCCGCGCGGAGGGCTACACGCTGCGGCTGAAGCCGCTGCCGAAGGTGATTCACCGGCTGCGGACGTTTTTCCCCGACGCCTGCCTCATCGGCTGGAAGTACGAGGTGGAGGGGAACCGGGACCGGATCGCCGCGCTGGGCCGCCGCCAACTCGACGAGGCGCGGACAAATCTCTGCGTCCTCAACGGACCGGGCTGGGACCAGTCGGGCGGCTTCGGCCTCGTGGGGGCCGACGGGACGGTGGAGGAGGCGCGGGACTTCGTCGCACTGGCCGCCGGGCTGATGTGGCGGATCGAGGGCGGGGCGTAGAAAATAAGGAGCAAAAAAGAGGAAGTTCGCCCCGCCGCCATCATGGCGACGAGGCGAACTTAGGACACCGCATGCAGGGCTGCGGGCCTAAAAGCGGGCGAAGGTATGACCCCTCGGACGGCATTTAGCGCCACATTGCCCCGAACTCCATTCCGGGACGATCGGAAGAATGTCCTTCGCTACCCGGCCGCCTAGGAGGCGGAACCGGTCCCCATCAGGTTAATCAACCCCTGAACTAGGGCGGGCGGAGGATAGTCTCCCTTGGCGATCGCCGCTTTGAGCTGTTTGATGGTCTGCGCATTGATGTTGACCGGGGATTGCTTCCTGGCCTCCGCAATGAACTGAGCCGCCTTCGAGCCCTGATCGGAGATCTGAACCTGATCGACGGGAGTGGTTGAAGCCTCCGTCGAGCCGGTCCCGGACGAATTCGGACCAACATAGGCTACCGTCGGGGTCTCCCCCGCCGCGCCCGTCACAGTTGGCCTGATTGCATCCATAACTCCGTCTTCGGCAGAAAAAGGGTCCAAGTTTAATCTTTTTTTGGGAAATCGACCTTCCGACCTCGGCTAAAGGGTACTTCCTTCTGGATAATGTCTTCGATCCCCCATAAAAAGCCAGTCGAAATTAGGTCGTGTTAACGAGCTGCGGCAGGCCGCGCCGAGAGGAATTTGGCTTTTCACCTAGGCGCGAGCGACGCAATGTGTCCGCCATGATACTTCAGGAGCGAGCAACAACGGGGAAAAGCCAACTCCCTCCGGCCCTTCGGGTTGGGTCGGATTTGGCCCGCTGGCTTTGTTGCCGACCCTCGACAGACCATTCAAGGTATGCCTTCGGATCGGCGTCGCGCCATC
>CAISZB010000236.1 GCA_903889845.1 uncultured Verrucomicrobium sp.
CGTGCCGGTTCTCATCGTCGCCGACGCGATGCTGATCCTCGACCTCGACTTCGGGACCGCCTTCTTCGACGTCACCCGGGGCGGACAGCCGCTCCTCTGGCAGCACCTCTTCTGGTTCTTCGGTCATCCCGAGGTCTACATCCTCATCCTTCCCGCGATGGGGGTGATCTCGGAGATTTTGCCCGTCTTCTCCCGCCGCCCCCTCTTCGGCTACACGGCGATGGTTTGGGCGATGATCGCCATCGGCGGCCTCGGCTTCGTCGTCTGGGGGCACCACATGTTCGTCAGCGGGATGAGCCTCCTCCTCTCGGCGGCTTTCTCCTTCTCGACCTTCCTGATCGCCGTCCCCTCCTCGGTGAAGACCTTCAACTGGCTTGGGACGCTGTGGCGCGGCTCGATCCGCTTCGATCTCCCGCTCTGCCACGCCGTCGCCTTCGTCTCGATGTTCGTCATCGGGGGTCTGAGCGGCATCTTCATGGCCTCGACCCCGGTCGACCTCTTCATCCACAACACCTACTTCATCGTCGCCCACATCCACTACGTCCTCTTCGGCGGGAGCCTCTTCGGCGTCTTTGCGGCGATCGCCTACTGGTTCCCGAAGTTCTCCGGGCGGCGGCTGGGGGAGGGACTGGGGAAGACCCACTTCTGGCTGACGCTGGTCTTCTTCAACCTCACCTTCTTCCCGATGCACACCCTCGGCCTCGGCGGGATGATGCGCCGGATTCCCGACCCGACCCGCTACGAGCACCTCGTCAGCCTTCAGCCCCTCAACCAATTCGTGACCCTCGCCGCCCTGGGCCTCGGCCTGACGCAGCTCCTCTTCCTGGCGAATATCGTCCTCAGCCTCCGCCGAGGGCAGCCAGCCGGGGAGAACCCCTGGCAGGCGGCCACCCTCGAATGGGCCTGCCCGTCGCCCCCGCCGCCCGGAAACTTCGCGGTCACGCCCGTCGTCCGGCGCGGCCCGTACGACTACAGCCTCCCCGGTTCCCCCGGAGGAAAAGACTTTGCTCCGCAGGACGAGGCGCTTTAGTCTGGTTCCCTTCCCGCCCCCCCCCGCTCCGCCATGCACGAAATGAGTAACGCCTCCCCCTTTCCCAAAGGCCTCCCCGCCTACAGCGCCTTTGTCGCCGGTTCCGTCGTCTTCCTGATCGCCATCGGGGCGCTGGTGACCAGCCACGACGCCGGGATGTCGGTCCCGGACTGGCCGACGAGCTACGGCTACAACATGTTCACCTTCCCGATCGAGAAATGGGTCGGTCCGATCCGCTACGAGCACGTCCACCGACTCGTCGCCTCCGGGGTCGGTCTTCTGACCGTCATCCTGGCCGGATGGATCTGGCTGAAAGAATCGCGCCCCCGGGTGCGGCAGGCGGCGGTCTTCGCCGTCGGCCTCGTCGTCCTGCAGGGCGTCGTCGGCGGCATCCGGGTCGTGAAGGCCCAGCAGGACTACGGCATCGTCCACGGGACGCTGGCCCAACTCTTCCTCGTCACGACCGGCTTCCTCGCCCTCGTCTACACCCGGAACTGGATCGACGTGCCGCAGAACGGTGCCCGCCTACCGCGCGGCTGGGAGCAGGGCATCGCCTTTGTCACCGTTTTGATCTTCTGCCAGCTCGTCCTGGGGGCCGTGATGCGGCATCAGCACGCCGGTCTCTCGATCCCCGATTTCCCGACCGTCTACGGCCACTACCTGCCCCAGGTGACGAAGGCCGACCTGGCCCACATCAACGCCGCCCGCGTGGCGGCGGGCGGGACGCGGACCAGCCTCCTCCAGATCTACCTCCAGGTCGCCCACCGCGCGATGGCCCTTGTCATCTTCTCCGGCATCGTCGCCTGCCTTCTGGCCGTCCTCCGCTGCCGCCAGAGCCCGCCCCGCCTCCGCCTCCTGTGCGGGGTCTGGACGATCCTCGTCTGCATCCAGGTGGCCCTCGGCATGACCGTGATCTGGACTCAAAAGAACACGCTCGTCACCACGGCCCACGTGGTGACGGGGGCGCTGCTTCTCCTTGTCGGCTCCCATCTCACGGCCCTCGTCATCCGGTGGCGCCGCGCGGAGGCCGGCCGATGAAGGGGGAGGGGATCGCCGGGGCCGCCGTGATTGCGGAGGAGAAGGCCCAGATAGTCGAAAAACAGAGCCTTTTAAGCGACATCTCCGAGTTGGTCAAGCTGCGGCTGACCCTCTTCAACCTCATGACGACGCTGGCCGGGTTCTACCTCGGCAACCCCAGCGGCGTGAACTGGCCCCTCCTCCTCCACACCCTTTGCGGCACCGCCCTCGTCGCGGGCTCGGCCTCGGCGCTGAACCAGTTCATCGAGCGGGACCTCGACGGCCGGATGCGGCGGACCGCCACGCGCCCCCTCCCGGCGGGGCGGCGGAAGCCGGGCGAGGTACTGGTCTGGTCCCTCCTGGCCGGGATCGCCGGGATCGCCTGGCTGGCCCTCTTCGTCAACAGCCTCACCGCGATTATCGCGGCGCTCACCCTTCTTTCCTACGTCCTCGTCTACACTCCGATGAAGACCTGGAGCACGCTGAACACCCTCGTCGGTGCCGTGCCGGGAGCGCTCCCGCCCGTCATCGGCTTCGTCGCGGCGCGGGAGGAAGTCGGCCCCCAGGCCTACGCCCTCTTCGCCATCCTCTTCTTCTGGCAGATCCCGCACTTCCTCGCCATCGCCTGGCTCTACCGGGATGACTACCGGAACGCCGGGTTCAAGATGATCACCGGCGACGACCCGAAGGGGGACAAGACCTCCCGGCACGCCCTCCTCACCGCGGCGGCCCTCCTCCCCATCGGTCTCCTGCCGACCGTCTTCGGCATCGCGGGGAAGGCCTACTTCTGGGGGGCCCTCGTCATCGGTGCCGGGTTCTGCTGGGCCGCGTGGCGCTTCGCTTCCCGTCGGGACACCGCCTCGGCCCGGGCCCTCTTCTGGTCGTCGATCCTCTACCTCCCGCTCATCCTCGGCCTCATGGCCTATGACGCCGTCAAATAAGGAGGGGGATTTGGACCGCAGGCTCCTCCTGCTGCTTTTCCTCGTCGCCGATTTCATGCTCCTGTCCGGGATCATGGGTGCCGCCGTGGTTTTGGCCGAGGGAGTGCAGAGCTGGGTGCCGGTCCCTCTGGCTCAGGCGCTACGAGCGGGGATTCTCACGACGGCGTTGACGATGGTGTTCCTGCTGCTCGGCCTCCTGCGCTGGAAAGGCAACTGGACGCTTCCGGTCCTCTGTTTTTCTGCGTTTGCGAACATCGCGTTCGAGGCGCTCCGTGTGTTCCGGTCTGGGGTATCGGGTTCCTACGCGACCCTTTTCCTTTTCGCTTCGGCTTACGTGCTGCTCCATCTCGGCGGGGTTCTTGCCTGGCTGATCCGCAGCCGGTTTGCTCCCGGCCCCCTCTTCCGCCCCTTCC
>CAISZB010000237.1 GCA_903889845.1 uncultured Verrucomicrobium sp.
CTGCATCGCCGTCGACCGCAACGGCTACCTGCCGACCCACAACGCGAAGTTCTCCCAACCCCAGGGAAGCGACCCGGCCTGGAACGCCGCCCATTGCCGCAACCGGCGCCTGTTCAACGACCGCGTCGGCCTCGCCGCCGGGCGGAACACCCGCCCCTTCCTCCTCCAGCATTACCGGCGGGACATGGGAGGCGGGAACTTCGTCCTGATGAACGACGTCTCCGCCCCGATCGTCGTCCAGGGACGGCACTGGGGCGGGCTGCGGATCGGCTATAAGCCGGAATAGAGTCCCGCCACTTCGTTGGGACGACCTAGGCTGTTCGTTCCGTCGCAGTCCATCCCTATGGGGAGAGACGGTCTTCCCGCGTGCCAGCAGGAGGCCTTCGTCAGTGTAAGGTTTTCGGCAACAGCGATGAAGTAGAGAAGGTCACGGTGCTGCATACATTATGCCGAAATGGTATGGCTATGTAACAAAACGAGTATTGGCGCTAAGACTTGTCGTTGAACTAGAATGGGTGAGAAAAAGTAAACGTGGTAACTGTCTGATGCAGAAAGAGAATTTCTTTCTGCGACGGACTGAGGGGGAAGCCTTGAGAATCAAAAGTGACCACCTATTGGATAAAAAAGCGATCCGCAGCGGCCCGGGATGAATCCTCATCCGGACGTCTCTCTTTCCTCACTCGGGTTTCCGGATCGGGCTTCTGCTTTCGGAAGAACCGGGTGCCGCCGCTGCGTCTGAAAGCAGGAAGCCTTCTCGGCATCCAAGTCGTCAAACCATGAAGCACCGCAATGAATCTCCTGATGGACGCAGGTCTTGGAGCGAGTCCGGGTGGGAGTACTGGAAACGATGGCAACGGGGGAGGAAAATTAGGAAAACGAGATGGGAGGTGCTCGATGAAATCGGCGACCGACTCGATGCCGGGTGTCAAGAGGAGGCCGCTCTCCTGATGCGGGAACTTTTTTCCCGGACGCGGTCGCGCATCGAGGAGGCAACCCCGTCCTGGGACGTCCTGACGAAGGCCGCCTACTGCCTGATGCGGTTGCGCCCGGAGACGGCGGTCCACTGGATCAACTACTCCTGCGCCCTGCGCTATTCGAAGGGAACCGAGGCGGCTCGCGCGGTGATGGAACTGGCGGCGGAGAAATTCCCGGGACACGGGGAAATCCGTTACGCGCTGGCCTGTTACCAGGTGGAAGCCGGCGAGGTCGAGGCGGCCAAGGAAAACCTCGGTCTGGCCCTGCTGCTCGATCCCTCGCTGAAGGCGCTGGCCTTGCAGGATGGGCGGCTCGATTCCCTCTGGGAGTACCTCCTTTCGGATCAGGGCGATTCGCTCCGATTGCGGAATTGAGGGAGTTGACAACTTCCCCGAAAGTCATTATACAATCGTATTATGACTTTCAATCCCGAGTCGTCGGCCATGCCGGAACCGGTCTTCGCCCTGAGCGGTTCCCAGCAGAAGGTCCTCGCCTTCATCGAGAAATACAGCGAGGAGAACCACCGCCCGCCGACGATCCGGGAGATCCAGAAGCATTGCGGCTTCGCCAGCCCCCGCGCCGTCTCCTACATCGTTGAAAAACTCGAAGCGGCCCAGCTCCTCCTCCGGGAGGCGCGGTCCCGGGGCCTCTTCTCGACGCGGAAACCGACGGTCCGGGCGCAGGGCTCCCCCCAGGCCTTCCAACTTCCCCTGTTCGACTCGATCCCGGCGGGATTCGCCGACCCGATCGAGGGGGGCGGCGTGATGGAGGCCCCGGCCACCCTCTCCTTCCTCCCCAGCACCCTCGGTGTCGCCGACCCGCAGCGGGCCTTCGCGGTGAAGGTGAAGGGGGAGAGCATGATCGGGGCGGGGATCTTCGACGGGGACGTCGTGGTGCTCGAAAAGAAGCCCGCCGCGCCCGGCGACATCGTCGCCGCCCTCATCGACGGGGAGTGCACCCTCAAGCGGCTCCATCAGCGCCGGGGGCAGTATTACCTCCAGGCGGAGAACCCCGCCTATCCCGACCTCGAACCGGTCGAGGAATTGAGCGTCCAGGGAGTCGTCGTCGGGGTTTTGCGGCGGTACGCGAACGCGGCCTGATTTCATCGCCTGTACCGTATAAATGCCCATTGCCAAGAAAGGGAAATGCCTTACCGTACGGGGGTAAGTGAAGATCGCCAATCTACTCCAGACCAGCAGCGAATGGTTGCACGGGGATAGTGGTGGGGCCGGAAACAAGGTGGTGCTTTGCACCCGCGTCCGGCTCGCCCGGAACCTCAACCATCACCCGTTTCCCGGCTGGGCGAAGAAGGCGGAACGGGAACGGATCCTCTCGATCATCCAGCCCGCCGTCCTCTCCCTGCCCGAGATGGGCCAGGCCGTCGTGTGCGATTCGATGGACCATTTCTCCCCCTTGGAAAAGCAGGTCCTCGTGGAGCAGCATCTTATCAGCCGCGAACACGCGGCGAAGAGCGCCGGGAGCGGCCTCGCGGTGAACAAGCCGCGCACGCTCAGCGTCATGATCAACGAGGAGGACCACCTCCGCCTCCAGGTCTTCCGCGCCGGGCTCCAGTTGAAGACCCTCTGGAAGATGGCCGACAAGATCGACAGCGAGCTCGACGAGCAGCTCGACTTCGCCTTCTCCCCCCAGATCGGCTACCTCACCGCCTGCCCCACCAACGTCGGGACCGGCATGCGCGCCTCCGTGATGATGCACCTCCCGGCCCTGGTGCTGAAGGAGCAGATCGGGCAGATCATCAAGGCGGTGAACCGGATCGGCCTCGCCGTCCGCGGCCTCTACGGGGAGGGGACCGAGGCCCTGGGCAACCTCTTCCAGGTCTCCAACCAGATGACCCTCGGCGAGAGCGAGACGGCGATCATCGAGCGCCTCCAGAAGGTCATCACCCAGATCATCGACCACGAGGAAAACGCCCGCGTCACCCTCCTGCAGGAGAAGGCCCGCGTCGTCGCCGACCAGGTGGGCCGTGCCTACGGCATCGTCCGGCAGTCCTACGCCATGTCGTCGAAGGAGGCGCTGAATCTTCTCTCCCTCCTCCGCTTCGGCGCCGACCTGGGGATGTTCCCCGCGCCGTGCCGGATGGCGATCGACGAGTGCTTCATCAAGACGCAGCCCGCCCACCTCCAGCTCGATTACGACCGGAAGCTGACCACCGAGGAGCGCGACGGCATCCGTTCCGATTTCCTCCGCGACCATTTGAAGGACGTCCCCCCGCCCGATTGCAGCAAGCTGGGAACGGCGACCCCTCCCCCCTCACCCGAAAGCACATCATGAACAACTTCACCCCCCGCGCCCAGCAGGTCCTCTCCCTCGCACGGAAAGAGGCCGACCGCTTCAACCACAATTACGTGGGTACGGAGCACCTCCTCCTCGGCCTCATCAAGCTGGGGCAGGGGGTCGCCGTCAACGTGCTGCAAAAGATGGGCGTCGATCTCGACACTGTCCGCAACGAGGTGGAGAAGCAGGTCGGCACCGGCCCGGAATCGAAGGTCTCCGGGAACATCCCCTACACGCCCCGCGTGAAGAAGGTCCTGGCCCTCGCGGGCAAGGAGGCGAAGGCCCTCAACCACAGCTACGTCGGCACGGAACACATCCTCCTCGGCCTCCTGCGGGAAGGCGAAGGCGTTGCCGCCCGCGTCCTGAAGAGCCTGGAGATCGACCTCGAACGCGCCCGGAACGAGATTTTGAAGGAGCTCGACCCCAACTTCACCGCCCCCGAGTCGGGCGGCGGCGAGGAGGAGCCGGGCGGCGAGCCCGCCTCCGCCGGGTCCCCCGGGGAGCAGGGCGGCAAGAAGGAGGTCAAGACCCCCGCGTTGAAGTCGTTCGGCCGCGACCTCACCGAAGTCGCGCGCAAGGGCGAACTCGACCCCGTCATCGGCCGCGCGAACGAGATCGAGCGGGTCGTCCAGATCCTCTGCCGCCGCACGAAGAACAACCCCGTCCTCATCGGCGAGGCGGGCGTCGGCAAGACCGCGATCGTCGAGGGCCTGGCCCAGGAGATCGCCGCCGGGAACGTCCCGGAACTGCTCCGCGACAAGAAAGTCATCACCCTCGACCTCGCCCTCATGGTCGCCGGGACGAAGTACCGCGGCCAGTTCGAGGAACGGATCAAGGCCGTCATGGAGGAGATCCGCAAGGCGAAGAACGTCCTCCTCTTCATCGACGAGCTCCACACCATCGTCGGCGCCGGTTCGGCCGAAGGCGCGATGGACGCGTCGAACATCATCAAGCCCGCCCTCTCCCGCGGGGAACTGCAGTGCATCGGCGCGACGACGCTGACCGAATACCGGAAGTACATCGAGAAGGACTCCGCCCTGGAGCGCCGCTTCCAGACCGTCACCGTCGAGGCCCCGAGCGTCGCCGACACGATCCTCATCCTCCAGGGCCTCAAGTGCAAGTACGAGGCCCATCACAAGGCGAAGTACACCGACGACGCGATCAACGCCGCCGCGCGCCTCTCCGACCGCTACCTCACCGGGCGCTTCCTCCCCGACAAGGCAATCGACGTCATGGACGAGGCCGGGGCCCGCGCCCGGATCGCCGCCACGATGCGCCCGCCCGACGTGAAGGAGATCGAGGGCGAACTGGGCGAGATCCGCAATCGGAAGGACGCCAGCATCAAGGCGCAGGACTTCGAGAAAGCCGCCGCCCTCCGCGACAAGGAGAAGGAGGCGAAGGAAAAGCTCGAGGCGATCCTCGCCGAATGGCGCCTGAAGCGGGACGAGCAGGAAGTCGCCGTCACCGAGGACGACATCATGCACATCGTCTCGAAGTGGACCGGCGTCCCGATCTCCCGCGTCACGCAGAAGGACCGTGAGAAGCTCCTCCGCGTCGCCGACGAGCTCAAGGGGAAGGTCATCGGCCAGGACGAGGCCGTGGCCGCTCTCGGCAAGGCCCTGCGCCGTTCCCGCGCCGATCTCAAGGATCCCAAGCGGCCCATCGGCTCCTTCGTCTTCCTGGGGCCGACCGGCGTCGGCAAGACGATGCTGGCGAAGACCCTCGCCGAGCACATCTTCGGCAGCGCCGAGGCCCTCATCCAGATCGACATGTCGGAGTACATGGAGAAGTTCAACGTCTCCCGGCTCATCGGCTCGCCTCCCGGCTACGTCGGTTATGAGGAGGGGGGCCAGCTTACCGAGCGGGTCCGCCGCCGCCCCTACAGCGTCGTCCTCTTCGACGAGGTCGAGAAGGGCCACCCCGACGTCTGGAACATCCTGCTCCAGATCCTCGAAGACGGCATCGTCACGGACAGCCTGGGCCGGAAGATCGACTTCCGGAACACGATCATCATCATGACCTCCAACGTCGGGGCCGACACCGGCTTCAACAAGGGGGCCCTGGGCTTCACCGCCAGCAAGGACGAGGCGACCTACGAGCAGATGAAGGAGCGGATGCTTGAGCAGATGAAGAAGACCTTCAAGCCCGAGTTCCTCAACCGCCTCGACGACCTGATCGTCTTCCGTTCGCTGAACAAGGTCGATATGACGAAGATCGTCGAACTCGAAGTCGGCAAGGTCTCCACGCGGCTCGAAAACCGGCAGCTCCGGATCAAGCTCAGCCAGGAGGCGACCGACTTCCTCATCGACAAGGGCTACGACCCCGCCTACGGCGCCCGGCCCCTGCGCCGCGCCGTCGAGCGGTACCTGGAAGACCCCCTCGCCGAGGAACTCCTCAAGGGGAACATCAAGGAATCGCAGCTCATCGAAGTCACCTTCAAGCCGAAGGAGAAGGACGAGTCGGAAACGAAGGAGCAGCGCGACCTCCGCGAGAAGGACGCGAAGGAAGGGGAACTGATCTTCGTCCCCATCGACGATCCGGCCCCCGCTTCCCCGTCGGCTTCCTCCTCGTCCTGAGGAGGTTGCCGATGGCGACGACCGCCGCCGACGTGATTGCCCGCCTCGGGATGGTGCCCCATCCCGAAGGCGGGCATTTCGTTGAGGTCTGGCGGGGCCCCGAGTCGAGCCCCGGAGGACGGCGGACGGCCTCCCTCATCTATTTCCTGCTGCGGGAGGGGGAACGGTCCCGCTGGCACGCCGTCGATGCCTCCGAGGTCTGGCTGTGGCATGCCGGGGACCCCCTTGAGCTCGCCGTGGCCCCCGCCGCGGGAGGGGAGCCGACGCTCCACCGGTTGGGTGGCGATAATCTTGCTTACCAGGCCGTCGTGCCGCCGGGGGACTGGCAGCGGGCGCGGAGTCTCGGCGCTTGGTCCCTGGTCAGTTGTGTTGTCGCGCCCGCCTTTCATTACGAGGGGTTTACGATTGCCGCCCCGGGATGGAAACCCGGCGTTCAATAAAAAGTTTTTATCCCCTCTCCCAAACGTTACGGGAGTGTCATCAAATTGTAACAATCTCCCCCCACTCTGCCCTCCGTCGGAGCGCGAAGTGCGCCCCGGTTTATAAACAAATCAGGCTTGTTCGGGGCGGCTGGGGATTCCCGGTTTTCCGAGCAGGCTTAAAAGGAGAAAATACAACGTGAAAAACATGTTCAAGAGCCTGACTCTTGCGCTCGGGGTTGCGGCCCTTAGCGTGAGTGCGATGGCGCAAGACAGTGGTCCGTTGCTCGACGCCCTCGTGAAGAAGGGTGTGCTGAGCGACAGCGAGGCCGAAGACATTCGTGTCAACTTGGTCAAGGAATACAACTCGACGAGCGCCGGCAAGCTCACGATCAGCAGCTTCGTGAAGAACCTGCAGCTCTTCGGGGACGTCCGCCTGCGGTATCAGTTCCAGGACATCCAGACCCCTCGCAGCACGGGCAACCCCCAGATTGTCGATACCAACAACGATCGGTATCGCTACCGGCTCCGGGCCGGTGCGACCTACACCTACGACTCCCACTGGAGCTCGACGGTCCGTCTTGAGACGGGTTCGCAGAATAACTCGGCCAACAGCGACTTCGGCCGCTACTGGGACAAGGCCGGCGCGGAAATCTATGTTGGCCAGCTCTACCTGACCTACAAGACGAAGTTCGAAGTCTTCGACAGCACCAGCACGGTGTCGTCGGGCAAGACCTTCTCGACCGTGACTGAGCCCGGCGTGACGATCGGCAACACGACCTACATCGGTCGCGCGCCGAAGCAGTTCCTGCTGAGCAGCGCGTTCTTCTCCAGCGACGCGAATCCCGAAGGCCTCGCGACCGAGTTCACGTTCGACAACGTCGGCGTGGACGGTCTGAGCTTCGCGGCCCGCGCCGCGGGGTACCTCACCTCCAACGAGAGCGCCACGGCTCCCACGACCGCCTCCACCAGTGTCTTCAACTCTGGCGACGGTGGCGACGGCGGGCTCTTTGTCGCGCAGTTCGAGGGCAA
>CAISZB010000238.1 GCA_903889845.1 uncultured Verrucomicrobium sp.
CGCACTCGCGTCCACAAGTCCATCTCCATGTACATCCTTTCTTATTATAGGATGTCTCACTTTTCGACCGCCCCGCTCACTGTCTCATTTTTCGACCGCCTTTTATAAAGCTCCTCACGTTCGAGTCGATCCGGGAGCTTCAGCTCCGGTTGAAGGTGAAGGAGGCGTTCACTTTCGTCGACGCGCAGTACGACACGCCCCTCGTCTACGAGCAGTGCGCCAAGTTCGGCTGGACGGCGCTCCACGGTTCGGGAGAAGCCGGTTTCAAACACTATCCGAAGAAGCGAGGGCGTCCCGAGACGCGCCTTTACTCCACAGTTCACGAGGCCCGCCTCGGACTCGGGGCGACGTGCCGTTACATCTTCTGGGCCAACGAAGGAATCAAAGACAAGCTTTCCCAGCTTCGCAGCGGCCTAGGCCATGTCTGGGAGGTTGCGCACGACATCGGGGAGGATTACTTCGCCCAGATCGATTCCGAGGTGAAGCGGGAGGTCGTTAATAAGACGACGAAAGCGGTCAGCGTGCGGTGGGTTCGCATTCGCCCGAACCATCTGTGGGATTGCGAGGCGATGCAGGTGGCCGTCGCGTACATGATGCGGGTGATCGGCTCACCCGCCATCGACTCGGGGGGTGCTTAAACCGGAGGAGTGACGGAACGATAGTTCCGATAGTCGAACGTGTGCTTTCTCTTCTGTCCCGGCACCTTCGCTGCGATGACCCCATCTGGGCCGTGCTGGTAATAATCAGGCTCCGTCCAGCACACCGTCTGGATGTCGCGATCTCCCCTTTCCCAGATCACCCGGACGTCGCGGCTATAATGGGCATCCAAGCCCGGCATCTCGCCGATATTCACCCACTCCTCGCTCATTATCCGTGCGAGCGGGTTCCGCCGGAAACGGGTCATCGCAAAATAGTACTGCCCGTCGGGGTGATAGCAGTAGGCTAGATAGATTCCATTGACGATGTTAACCATCTGCTTGCCGGAGAAGCGGCGGGGCAGAATGCACGCGATGGTGCCAGTCTTCTTTACGACTCGGTCCTCTGGAAACGTCCAGGACACTATCCATGCCGAGATCGGCTTTCGTTCGATGTCTTCAGTCCGGAGGCCAGAGAAGTCCGCTTTCATCTCCTGATTTTCTCCTTGGACGTTCGCCGAGCAATAGTTACGTGTTCTTTTTTTCCGTCGGCCAAAACTTATGGTGTCGATCCAAAAACACGACGTAAAACACCTGCCCGACGATATGGCCCACGACGCACTCCTTCCCTTGAACATGCATGGATGCCCATTCGGCATCAGGAGGAATATGGTCGGGGTGGATAAACTCAGAATGAGAGGGAACCCGTCCGTAGGAAGTGAAATGGTTTTCGCGAGTACAGTCCCGAAGCGTCTTCCTGCAATAGTCGCGCCATTTTTCGAGAGCCTTTGATAGCAGTCCGTCCTGCTCCCATTCGATGAAGTTTTGACCCTGACGCGAATCGAAGTACTTGAAGCTAAGGCAAAGCTCGGGCGGCGCTTTCTCTGCCGGAATCGTTTGCGACTGCCCCTTTAATACATTGGCACGCGCAGCCTGATTTTTAAGCCACTTTTTTCCCATGTTGCAGCCTCTCGCGATAGAACTTCTTCATCGTGGATTTCTTGATCCTATTCGATGACGCCTGGCTGGCGGGCAGATTGCCTCGGGCTTCGATCCACGGGAGCTCTGAATGGGTGAGTGCCTCAAGATGATGGGCGGACTTGTCGCCGTACTCTTCGAGAACATCCTTGATGAGCGCGATCTGATCGCGCGAGAGCGCCTTCTTCCCGCGCGACAGAACGACGTCCTTCTTATCTTCCTTGATGAAGATTTCACCGTTGAGAATGGAAAGGTCCTTCACCATATGCCACACGTCGGGACAAACGGGACCGTGGACCCACGCCTTGAAGTCGTCAGGGATTAGAGCCTGGTCGTAAAGGGCGAGATGCCAAGCCTCCACATAGTAGAGCAGCTTCTGGAGCTTGAGGTGGCTCATCGCTCCCTGAATCGCCAGGAGATACTTCGCCAAATCGCGTGCTTTGATCTGGGGGAACTCAGGCATAGTTGGTCACTATACGGGTAACGGACGCTCGGGAAAGTCTGATCTTTGGGTGCCCACGCCGCTCAATGCAGACCTTTTGACACGCCCCCATGGGGGTGAACGTCAAAACCTTCGCCTTCCAGGTCTACTGCGCCGCAGGGAAGGACTGGACGCAGGCCGCCGTCCTCTGCGAGCAGCTCGCCGCGAGCCAGTTCACTGTCGCCCAAGCCAACGGCGCGACGATCATTGGCAGCAGCATCAACGGGAAGAGCTTCACCTGGCAGGTGAACCCCCGCTGGTCGCTCTCCGACATCGCCGATTTGGCCCGGCGCACCTGGGGCCTCACCCAGACTCTTTCCCCTGCCGACCTGACGGCCTTCGTTTCTTCGCCCACGCCGTCGCGCACCTACGCCCGCTTCGGGGACGCCTATGCTGGTTGACCCCTACGGCGCTCCGATCTCCAGCAGCATGTTCGACGCCGCCCAGCCGTGGTCGGGGAAGCGTCCCTACTGGCCCGTGCAAGTCCGGGACATCGACCGGGACATTTCGACCTACGCATGGAAGCGGTTGGTTTCCGATTCCCGGAAACTCTTTGCCAATCTCGGCCCCGCGCAGGGGGCCATCGTCGATAAGGCGATGTATTCCGTGGGCCGCCAATGGCTCCCCGTCTTCACCGGAAAGGACAAATCCTGGGGCGACGCCGCGACCGCCTGGCTCACCGACGAGTGGTACCCGATCTGCAACGTCCGGGGATCGATGTTCAATTTCCAGACCGACTTGTTTCTGGAATCGGTCGCCGCCGACCGGGACGGCGATTTCGCCATCTACCTGACCGAGTTCGACGGCGGGTATCCCGCGATCCAGAACATCCCCGCCCACCGGATCGGGAACCCCGACACTCTCGACGCCGGGAAAGTGGTCGGCGGCCCCTACGACGGCCTTCGGATCGAAAACGGCATCGTCTTCAACGCCGTGGGCCGTCCCGTCGCCTACCACATCTTCGGCGACGAGAAAGAGGACAACCAGTTCGTCTCGGCTCTGAACCTGATCCACGTCTTCGATCCCCTGTGGTTCGACCAAAGCCGAGGACTCCCGGGCTTCACCCACGCCCTCCTCGATCTCCGTGACCTAATGGCGACGCAGGGGTTCGAGAAGCAGGCGTGCATGTTGGCCTCGGCCATCGGCCTCCTCGAATACAACGAGGACGGCGGCCCCGACCAGTCCGATCCCTCCGTTGCTCTTGGCGTGACCCAGCAGGCAGCAGGCCTGCCCTCGATCTATACCGAAATGCTCGACGGCGGGGCGACCCGGTATTTCCGGGCGAACAGCGGAGCGAAGCTGGAGAGCTTCCAGTTCGACCGCCCCGCCGCCTCCTGGCACAACCTCCAAGACCGTCTTCTCCGCAATTCCTTCGCGGGGATCAGTTGGCCCTACGAACTAGCCTGGGATTCCTCCAAGCTCGGCGGCGCGAATGTCCGCCTCGTCACGGCGAAGGCTCGCCGCACCATCGAGGATCGACAGGACCTCCTCCGCCGTCCCGCCCGGATCAAGGTGCGGTATGCTGTCTGCAAGGCGATTAAGCTCGGGCTCCTTCCTCCCTCGGACGACTGGTGGAAATGGGAGTTCACCCTTCCCCCGACGATCACCGTCGATACGGGACGGGACGCCCAGCAGACCCGCGAGGATTACAAACTCGGCTTCATCAACATGGGCGAGCTTCAGTCCACCTTGAACGGTCGGACGGAGGAGCAGCACTGGCGGGCTCGTGCCTATAGCGTCGTCCTCCGTAAGCGTATCCAGGCCGAGGTCGAAGCTGAGACCGGCATCCACATCGACGACCGGGACATGACGATGCTCGGACCGAACGAACAACCAGACGGCGAGGATGGTTCCGGCGACGGCTCTCCCGACGACACCCCCAATCCCAACGAAGACCATGCGACTCCAGAGGATCAGTGAACTGGTGAATTTCAAACCGTGGCTCATCACCCCCACGGCCCATGCCTCGATCCGCGACCTCGTGGCGCGACGGATCGACGCGCCGCGCTCCGACGACCTCGACCAAGGGCTGTCCGATCTGGTCATCCAGCGGGAGCCGATGGCGATCACCCCCGCAGGGGTGGCGGTCATTTCCATCCGGGGGATCGTCGGCCAAGGGATGAGCCGGATCGAGAAGGCATGCGGCAACACCGGCACCGAAGAAGTTGCCGCCGAGCTAGCTCAGGCCGTCGCCGATCCCCACGTCGTCGGCATCCTCCTCGACATCGACTCCCCCGGCGGAACGGTCGGAGGCATTCCCGAGCTGGCCGACCGAATCGCCGAGGCGAACCAGGAGAAGCCGGTCTATGCCTTCTCGTCGGGCATGATCTGCTC
>CAISZB010000239.1 GCA_903889845.1 uncultured Verrucomicrobium sp.
TGACATTTTCGCTCCTGATTTCATGCTCGGGAGCATGCTTTACTACCTGGGCGAGGGTCCCCGGCGTTACGGCCTCCGGCCCTGCCCCATTCACCGGCGCTCCGCCTGGGAATTCCAGGCCGTCCTGAAGGGGGCCGTTTCCCTGCGGCTGCCCGATCCGGCAGGGCGGCAGGCACCCAGCCGCCGCCGCCTCTGGATTTTCCCGCCCCAGCACGCCCACGGATGGGACGGCGAGGGGAAGCTTCCGGCCGAGATCGTCGTCTTCCACTTTTCCCACGTACCGGAGCCGCTGCGGCACTCCCTGGAACGCCGCGAATTCCTCTCCCTCCCCCTGGACGCCGCCCAGTGCGACCGGCTTCGTTTCCTGGCCCGGCGGGCGCGCCGCCATTGGGAGAATCCCTCGCCCGGCATGATGCTGTGCTACGAACACATCCTCCTCGAACTAAGCCTCCTGGTCCTGGAAGCCGACACGGCCCCGCGCCGTTCCCCCCAACCTACCCTCCGCATCCTGGAAAAAAGCCTGCGCGATTTTTCCGAGCACATGGGCTCCGGCTCCTATTCCGGCATGGCGGAGACGGCGCGCGCCGCTGCGGTTTCCCCTGCCCATCTCCGGCGGCTCTTCCACCGGACGTTCCAGACCTCGCCGAAACAGGTCCTCGATCAACTCCGCTTCCAGCGCGCCATGCAATTGATGGCCGATCCCGCAACGAAGCTCGAAGACGTTGCCGAGGCGTGCGGGTTCGGCAGCGCCAGCGCCTTCTCTCGCGCCTTCAAGAACAAGTTCGGCTGCACTCCCCAGACCTGGCGCCAGGGCGCTTCCTGATTCCGCAACCCTCATTCGCTGACGATCTCAAGCTGCTTGTCGACGATCAGCCCCGTATAGCGGTCGATCACGATATGAAGCCAATACCGACGCTCCCCGCTCCGTAAAGTTGGTTCGTGAGCGTCGCAATGGAGGTCAACGGATGAGGTGTGCGGCTCCTTAAAGCTGTCACTAAACTGGCACTTATTGAGCTGAAGGGGGAGTCGTCAGAGACGACGTGGAGCCTAGGGGATTAGGCTCCCGCCCCTGCTAATTTGTTGGCCCCTTTTTAGGACGATCGCTGACGCGACGGCAGTCGAACCGCAGGTCGCCTGTTGTGCTGAACAGGCGGCGGAATGGAAGGTCGGCTCTTCGCCGACGGAAGGAGATTTTTTTGCGCGTTTCGCGCAAAGGGCTCGAATCCCCTAGGCTCCACGTGAAACGTGGAGCCTAGGGGATTCGAACCCCTGACCTCCTCAATGCCATTGAGGCGCTCTACCAACTGAGCTAAGACCCCTTCACGTGGTGGAACTCTCTTGAATAGCGAAAATCGAAAGACCGGCAAGCGATTTCTCCCGTTTTCGCGCCAATTCCCGATTTTCACCCGGGCGATGCGGAAGCTTGCCGCGCGAGGGGAAGAATGGTTTTCTTATGGGGTACTTTTCTCCCTATGAAACCAGGCGGCCGCCGTATCCCCGACTTCCACGAGACTCCCCTTCCCGCTTCGCCGCAATTGCAAGCGCACCCCGCGCCGGCGCAGGGGACGAATGCGGCGATCCTGAAGCTCCTCGGCGACGAGGACACCTCGACAGTCCGCCTTGTCATGGAGCAGCTCCTCGCCGATCCCGGCACGGCCCTGCCCCGGATCGAGAGCCTCCTCCAGGAAGCCTCGGCCAGCGACGAGACCGGCCCCGCCGCGAAGGAACTCCGCCGCGCCCTGCGCGAACTGCGCCGCGGGGACCGTTTCGTCGCCCTCCGCCGCCGCTGCGCGCGGATCGAGACGCTGGAGGAGTTCGAGGCCTTCTGCTGGGAACTCGCCCTCTGCGCCGATCCCGACGCCCCCATCGGCGCGGCGCGGGAACGGCTCGACGCCTGGGCCGCCTCCGTCCGGGAGGAGTTGCCCTCGCGCGAGTCGGACCTCTCCCGCCTGGAGGCCCTCCGCACCGTCCTCGCGGAGGAGGGTGGCCTGCGCGGCAACGCCGACGACTACTACGACCCTCGCAATAGCTTCCTCGACCGCGTGATCCTCTCCGGCCGGGGCATCCCGATCTCCCTCACCGCCGTCTACCTCTTCGTCGGCGCGCGGGCCGGGATCGCGGTCGATCCCATCGGGATGCCGGGCCACTTCCTCGCCCGGATCGGCAACCTCTACCTCGACCCCTTCCACGAGGGGCTAGCCGTCGATGGGGAGGCCCTCCGGGAGATGGTGAAGCGGAGCGCCACCGCGGCGAATGCGCCGGAGGAGGCCCGCCACGCCCTCCACGCCCTTTCCCATCCGATGCCGCTGGCCCTCATGGCGCGCCGGATGGTGGTGAACCTCGTCAACATCTACGAAGAGCGCGAGGGGGAAGAGGAGAAGGCGACCTCGGCCCGCTGGCGCGACGTGCTGCGCTGGATCGAGGAGGGCCTGGAGCCCCATCCCGGCACCCCCCGCAAGGGCAAGTCCCGTCCCCCGCAACAACAGGACGACGAGGGGAACGAGGAAGGGGACATGCTATGACGGCCCCCTGGGGAATCCGCTCCCGTGACGTCCGCTGAATCTCGGACTCCTCGGGCTTCCCGCCCTTCCCTGCCCGACTCGGCCTGGGTCTGGGCCGTCTCCCTCGGCCTCGCCGTCCTCACGGGGATCGTCTACCTCCGCGCCCTCGGCTGCGGCTTCACCAACTTCGACGACGATCTCTACGTCACCGCGAACCCACACGTCCTCCCCGGCCTGAGCCTCGACGGGGTGCTGTGGGCCTTTTCCGGCTGGCACGGCGGCTTCTGGCAGCCCCTGGTCTGGATCTCCTACATGGTGAATGTGGCGCACGACGCCGCGGGCCGCCTCGATCCCTTCCCCTTCCACCTCGCGAACCTCGTCCTCCACGCCGGGAACACCGTCCTCCTCTTCCTCTTCCTGCGCGCCCTCACCGGGACCCTCTGGCGCAGCGCGTTGGTGGCCGCCCTCTTCGCCTGGCACCCGCTCCACGTGGAGTCGGTCGCCTGGATCGCCGAACGGAAGGACGTCCTCAGCACCCCATTCTGGTTCGCCGCCATGCTCGCCTATCTCCCCTACGCTCGGGGGGAGAAAAAGGCGGGCGCGTGGTACGCCCTCACCCTCGGCCTCTTCGCCCTCGGCCTCATGGCGAAGCCGATGCTCGTCACCTTCCCCTTCGTCCTCCTCCTCTTCGATTACTGGCCCTTGAATCGGCTCGTTTCCCGGGCCGCCCTCCGGCGGTGCCTGATCGAAAAGATCCCCTTCCTCCTCCTCTCCCTCCTCGCCGCCGGGATCGCCTTCCGCGCCGTCGCCGCGTATGGGGAGGTGCGGGGCGACGTCCCCCTCGGCGACCGCCTCTGCAACGCCCTCCTCAGCTACGTCGGCTACCTGCGGAAGACCCTCTGGCCCGACGACCTCATCGCCTTCTACCTCCTCCCCGCCTCCTTCCCCTTCGGGCGCGTCCTCGGCGCCTTCCTCCTCCTCGCCGCGCTGACCGGCTTGGCACTGTGGCAGGCGCGGAAACGGCCCTGGCTCCCCGTCGGCTGGTTCTGGTTCCTCGGCACCCTCGTCCCCGTCATCGGCCTCGTGAAGAGCGGCTACTACGGCATGGCCGACCGCTACACCTACGTCCCCCTCGTCGGCCTCTTCCTCATCGCCGCGTGGGAGCTGGAGGCCTTCTCGCGCGGGGCGGCCTGGCGGCACCTCCTCGTCGTCGCCTCGCTCTCCGTGCTGCTCCCCTTCCTGATGGTCCTCTCCGCCCTCCAGATCGGGCAATGGAAGAACAGCGTCACCCTCTTCTCCCGGATGCTCGAAGTCGGGCCGAACCATTCCCTGGCCCACTTCAACCTGGCGACCGGCCTCCTGGAACAAAACGACCTCGCCGGGGCCGAGGACCATTTCCACCAGTGCCTCGCCCTGCGGCCCGACTACGTCGACGCCCGCCTCCTCCTCGCCCAGACCCAGATCCGCCGGGGCGAGGCCGCGGCGGCCTTGCGGGAGGCTCAGATCGCCTGCCGCCTGAATCCGAACCACTTCGACGCCCACCACACCCTCGGCGCCGCCCTCAACGCCCTGGGCCGCCGGGACGAGGCCATCGCCGAGTTCCGCACCGCCACCCGCCTCGCCCCGCAGTTCCCGATCCCCCACCGAAACCTCGGCATCCTCCTGCGCGACGCAGGCCGCTTCGAGGAGGCCCGCGCCGAGCTCACCGCCGCCCTCGCCCTCAGCCCCAACGATCCCGTGGCGGCGACGGCGCTCCGCTCCCTCCCGCTCCCGGCATTGCCAGCCGCCTTCTCTTCCTCTAATTCCAGTCAAAAGCCCCCGTCCGTCCCTGCCCGCCGATGAAAAAGAAAAAGCTCTCCTCGTCAAAGCCGATCCCCCAACCCGCCCCCGCCTCGAACCCGACCTCAGTCCCGGTTCCTGCCGCCGTCGCCCCGGCTCCCCTCTTCGGCGTCCGGCGCGTCGCCCTGGGTCTGGCGCTGCTCACCTTCCTCGTCTACTTCCGCGCCATCCTCAACGACTGGACCAACTTCGACGACAACGTCTACGTCACCGAGAACCCGACCACCCTCCAGGGCCTGACGCCGGACAACATCTGGTGGGCGCTCAGCGGCTGGCACGCCGCCTTCTGGCAGCCCCTCGTCTGGCTCTCCTACCAGCTTGAAGTCTCCCTCGTCCACTGGAACCCCTTCGGCCTCTTCGCCTCCATCTGGACGGCGGCGCCCCTCTTCCA
>CAISZB010000240.1 GCA_903889845.1 uncultured Verrucomicrobium sp.
AGAGGAGGACCGTGTTCCCGGAGGAGTCGGGCCGCTCGTACTCGACGAGGAAGCCCGATTCGCCCGGCGCGTAGACGCCCTTGATCTTCACCGGCGGCGTCGCCGGGTGGGAGATGATCCGTTCCCCGGTCAGGTCGGCGGGAATCCAGCCGACCTCGCCGCCCTTGGCATAGTCGCTCGACTTCGGGAGCCAGAAGTGGGACTCGCCCGTCTGCTGCCACGGCCCGCCCTGGTAGAACTTCGGGTCGATCTTGTCGGCGGCACCGATGGCCAGCACGTCGCACGCCTGGGAGGGGGGATCGAAGGCGAAGCCGTAATCGACAATTTCCCCGGCCTTCTGGGCGAATTTGGCGAGGAGCGTGAGGGCCGACCCGAGGAGGGCCGGATCGCCCTGCGCCAGGTAGACGACGGGGGGATGGGAGGCGTCCCGGACGAAGGGGAAGGCCGTGTCTCCCATCAGCCGCAGGCTGGGCATGGCGGCGAAGTGGGCCGCATCGGAGAAAGTGATCCGGGAATCGTCGAGGAGGGTGAAGAGCATCTTCTCGTCATCCATGACCTCACACCGGCCACTCACGGCGGGGACCATCTTCGCATCGATAAGGATCGTGTTCGTCCCCGGCAGGAAGCTGCTCATCGGGACGGAGATGAGGTAGTCCCGGAAGTTGCCGCCGCCGGAGCTGTTCAGGGAAATCGCCTGCTGGAAATTCCCGTTGATGAAGAGAGAGGAGGCCGAGTCGTTCCGGATCCCCGCGCTGTAGCCGAAGTTCAGGTGGAAGGCGACCTGCCGGTCCTCCGACGGATAGATGTCGGGCGGCATCTTGAAGCGGATCTGGATGTCCCCCGCCTCCAGACCGCGCAGCGCCTTCGTCACGTAGCCGAAGTGGGAAAGGGCGTAGGTCTGGCCCAGCTTCACGTGGTCGGCCACCGTGAGGCCCTTGAGAGGAGGCAGCGAGACGGTGCTCAGGTCAATCCGGGAGGCCGGGACGGTGGAGAAGTCGGAGTGAGCGAAGGCCGCGACCGCCTGGGAGACGTCGTCGTCAGTCTGCCCGGTGAGGACGAGGAGGAAATAGCGCGGATCGCTGGGCAGCGGCATCAGGACGATGGCCCCGCCCTTCACCGGGATGGAGGGCATGTTCTTGATGAGGCTCGACGTCTCCTGCCACGTCGCGGCGACGATCTGGTCCCCCGTCGGCAGCGGGGACTCCCCGTAAGTGGCCAGGAGGGAATTGTACTTCAGGCGGAGGGCGGCCCCCTGGGCGGCCAGGCTCAGCCACGTGAGCCGGGGATCGCCGACCTGCGAGGGCCGCGTCGCCACGAAGTGGATGTTCTCCCCGTCCGGCAGCTTCGGATCGAGGAGGACGTCCAGGTCGCTCAAGCGGGACATCGAGGCCACGGGCTTCATGTCGCCGAGGATCGAGAAGCTGGAGTGGAGCGTGTCGATCTCGGTCCAGAGCTCGGAGGCCATCGGGTTCTCGCATTCCTGCCCCTTCTCGTAGTGTTGGGAGGCCTCGAAGCGGATCGGGTGGTAGCCGCCGGTCAGCCACTCCTTCGGGATGCGGAGGGTGACGCGTCCTTCCGGCTGCTTCGGATGAAGGGGAACCTGGGCCAGGAGGCGGTCGTCCCAGTAGAAGCGCATCTGGGAGCGATCGTCGAGGAGGGCGATCGAATTCGTGAAGACGATGTCGAGGAGGGCGTCCTTCGCGATGAAACGGTCGGAGATCGAGACAGTGATCGTGTTCCGGGCCTTGGAGTGGACGAGGCGGATCGGCCCCGGCGTCGGCTTGATGTTGGCGAGCGGGAGTGTGGTGCGGACCGGGGCGTCCTTCGCCAGCGTCAGACTGGCCCCCGTCAGGTCCAGGACCTGCGGGGCGGGCGGCAGGGTGAGGCGCTCGGCCCTGCCCGGGGAAGGCATCAGGCTGAGGCCAAAGACCGTGGCGAGCAGCGCTCGGGTCAGGATCGTTCGATTCGTCATGCGATTCATAAAATCAGGAAAAGCCGGCTCAGGCGCGGACCGCCTCCCGGAAGAGGAAGAACCCGCGCTGGATCATCCGCCACACCCTGCGGCAGAGGAGGCTGAAGACAAGGTGAAGATGGATGCCACCCTGCCGCAGCCCGATCTGGGCCAGGAAGATGAGGCTACGGATCGTGCCGATGCGGCGCTCCCGCTTCGCCTGGAAATCGGTCCAGGCGCCGCTCCGCCCGTAGAGGAAGTTCACCTTCTGCTGGACCTCCTCCTTGTTCCTGGGGAGGAACTGGAAGCCGACGAAGGTCTTCCCCGCCTGGTCGCGCATGTTCCGGATCTCCCCGTGAAAGCGGAGGGGGGTCTTCTCCCCCTCGGCGGGCGGGATCTCGACCGTGACGCTCTGGCCCAGCCACTGCGCGGCGTTGCGGGGCAGGGCGCCGAAGGTGAGGCCGGCGCCGCCGATGGAGAGGTTGACCATCGTCCCCTCCGCCCGGCTGCCGTGGCAGTCGAGGGTGATCGGCTGCTCCAGCTCGACCCGGGAGGTGGAGCGGCGCTGCCGCTGCTCGTAGAGGGCGCCGAGGGCGGTGATGAGAAGGAGGAGATTGACCGACGACCAGAACAGGGTGACGAAGACGGCGGGACTGTCGAGCTCCGAGCAGAAGACCTGCCGCAGCGCCATCGCGATGCAGAAGGCCGTGAGGCCGATGAAGAAATAGAACGGCGTGACAAGGGGGGAGATGAAACTCTCGTCGAGCTGTTCCCCCTTCGGCGTCACCTGGAAGGTCGGCGTCCGGGGATTCAGGAAGACCCGGACCATCGCTGGGAGGGTGTAGACACACTGCATCAACTCGTAGAGTTCGGAGATGAACGTCCACCGGGCCGCGCCGTAGAGGTAGTTCGAGATCCAGATGGAACAGACGGTGTGGGGCAGGCCGTAGGCCAAGAACTGGATCCACGTGGAGTCATAGACCTTCAGCCCCGCGACGAGGAAGAAGGCGGGGGCCAGCAGGAACATGATCCGGGAGTAGGCGAAGAACCAGAAGAAACAGTTGCTGAAGTAGCAGATCCGCTGCGGGAGGGTGAGGCCGGGATAGGTGATCGGGTTCTTCAGGATGAAGATCTGGATCATCCCCTGCGCCCACCGCATCCGCTGGACGGTGAAGCCGGTGAAGGTCTCCGGCGCGAGGCCCGCGACGAGGGGCTGGCCGATATAGGCGCTGTGGTAGCCCTTCGAGTGGAGGGAGAGGGCCGTCTCGCAATCCTCCGTGATGCTCTCCCCGCAGATGCCGCCGACCTCGTTGAGGCACTTCCTCCGCAGGACCGCCGCGGAGCCGCAGAAGAAGGCCGCGTTCCAGAAGTCGAGGCCATGCTGGGTGATGTTGTAGAACATTTCCGCCTCCCCCGGCATCTTGCCGAAGGTGCCCAGGTTGCGCTCCAGCGGATCGGCGTTGAGGAAGAAGTGGGGCGTCTGGACCAGGAACATCTTCGGGTCCTTCACGAACCAGCCGACGGTCTTCTCCAGGAAATCGACCGTTGGCACGTGGTCGGTGTCGAGGATGAGGACGAGGTCGCCGTCGGTCCTCTCCAGCGCGGAGTTGAGGTTCCCCGCCTTCGCGTGGAGGTTGCGTTCCCTCGTCAGGTAACCGACACCCAGGGCCTCGCAGATGCCCTGGAGCATGATGTGCCGGTTGAGCGCCTCGTGAGCCTTCTCCGGATTCTTGTCGGTCCGCTTCTGGACCGTCCCGCCGTCGTCGAGGAGCCAGACCTTCAGCTTCGTCCTCGGGTAGCGGATCTGGACGGCGGCGTGGAGCGTCGTCTCGATGATCTCGGGGGACTCGTTGTAGGTCGGGACGAAGATATCGACCGTCGGCCACTCCTCCAGCACCTGGGGCATCGGGACCGGCTGGCGCCCCATCGGCTCGATGTTCACGAAGACGCCCAGGAAGTAGACGACGATGCCGTAGAGCTCCGCGATGTAGAGGAGGATCGCAAAAATATAACTGGGCAGATCGTGGTAATGGATTGTGTAGCACGTGCGCCAGATGATATACCGGATGGAGACAAAGACCCCGAGGTAGAGAAGAAGGATCCGTGCGCCGGGGGAGAGGTTGCGGTGACGCAGGAAACCGATCAGGATCATGGCCGCATAGGCCAACACCATCTGCGCATGAGAATCGAGCGGCACTCCCCCCAGAATGAGCGTGATCGCCCCCGCCCCCACCCACATCGCCAGCAGCCGATCGACCTTGAAAGCACCGAGGCCCGGGAGGTGGAAGGTGTCGTTTCCGGCTAACACAATATGTCGTATATCCTTCTTTGGCAGGGGTGTTAAGGAGAATTCTTTCGGATATTAATACTTATTTCAATTATACAATCATTATTGTAATCGCACTCTATGGACTTTCCCCTTCCCCTTTCCACCCAAGTCCCCATCCCCCTCCTCATCGAGCCCGACGCCGATGCCTGCGCCGTCGCCGTGGCCGGGAAGATCGCCGAGTTGATCCGACTCCGGGAACGGGAGGGACGCCGGGCCGTCCTCGGCCTCGCCACCGGGGCGACGCCCCGGGGCGTTTATCGGGAACTGATCGCTCTCCACAAGCAGGGCCTCTCCTTCCGCCACGTCGTCACCTTCAACCTCGACGAATATTACCCGGTCTCCCATGACGATCCCCGGTCCTACCACCGCTACATGGCCGACAACCTCTTCTCCCACATCGACATCCTCCCGGAGAACGTCCACCTCCCCTCGGGCGACCTCCCCCTGGAGGACCTTCCCCACCACTGCCTGGAATACGAGTCGCAGATCACCAACGCGGGGGGGATCGACCTCCAGATCCTGGGCATCGGGCGGACGGGCCACATCGGCTTCAACGAGCCGGGGAGCAGCATCGCGACCCACACCCGCCTGATCGCCCTCGACGCGCTGACCCGCAACGACGCGGCCCCGGCCTGGGGCGGCCTCGACCACGTCCCGCAGGAGGCCGTCACGATGGGCGTCGGGACGATCCTGGAAGCGCGGCGGGTGATCCTGATGGCCCTGGGCGCGTCGAAGGCGGAGGTGATCGCCCGGGCCCTCCTCGGCCCGGTCACGCGGGACCTGCCCGCCTCCCTCCTGCAACAACACGGGAACGCCCTCTGCGTCCTCGACCGGGCCGCGGCGGCGAAAATCGCCGAGGTTATTGGGACATTGGGGACACTTGAGATGCCGTCGGCGTCGGCACCTTCTCCCGATAATCGGTCATCGTGATCTCGTTCCGCTGGCGGAGTTGCCCGACCAGCACGGCGACCCGGTAATCGATCTCGAACGAGGAAGAGGACGACCCGCCGGGGACGGCGCAGCCCTCGTAGGCGAAGTTGAGGCTTTCCATCGACGCCAGGATCCAGGCCATCGCGACCGGCTCGGCAAGATGGGCCTTCGCCCGCAGGAGGGTATAGTCTGCCGCGTCGAGCCACATGAAGCCCGCCAGGTGATTCGCGATCTTCTCGACCCGGTTCGTGTAGGGCTGGTCGGGCTTCGGCGAGAAGGCGAGGCGGAGCACCGGTCGCCCGTTCCACGACTCCGTCCCGTCGAGCCGGACGAGGAAGCGCGGCTCCAGCTTGCGGAGGGAGAACGTCGCCTTGTACTTCTGGCTGAGGCGGGCCTGCTTCTGCTGCTCCTCCGTCACCTTCCCGCCGGAGCCGATGACGACGAATTCGGTCTGTTCCCCCGGCAGCACCTTCATCTCCAGGTGGGAGACGCCGTCCTCCTTCGGCTTCCCGTCGGAGTCGAGGCTCTCGAAGGTCACCTTCTGGAGGTACTCGAAGCGGGTCAGGTTCTTCTCGTCGGCCTCCGATTTTTCCAAGGCCTTGGCGACGATCTGCTCGACGGGCAAGGCGGCGGCCCGGACCGAGGCCGTCAGACTAAGGAAAAGACAAAAAAAGCGCAGCCATTGCATTACGGAGATGAAAACTATAGTCTCCCCGGGCCATGTCACACATCAAGCTCTTTATCCCCGGCCCGATCGAAGTCTCCGCCAAGACCATGGCGGCCTTTTCCAAGCCGATGCTCGGCCACCGGAGCAAGGATTTCCAGAACCTCTACGCCGCGATCCAGCCCGGCCTCCAGAAGCTTTTCGCCACGAAGCAGCCCGTTTTCGTCAGCACCTCCTCCGCCTGGGGCGTCATGGAAGGGGCGATCCGCAACCTCGTCTCGAAGAAAGTCCTCAACTGCATGAACGGGGCCTTCTCCGACAAGTGGTTCGACGTCTCCGTCCGCTGCGGCAAGCAGGCCGAAAAACTCCAGGTCGAGTGGGGGAAGCCGATCCGCGGGGCCGACGTCGAGGCCCGGCTGAAGACCGGCGAATTCGACGCCGTCACGATCATCCATAGCGAGACCTCGACCGGCACGATGAGCAACCTCGCCGAGCTCGGCGAAGTCGCCCGCCGCTACCCGGACGTCTCCTTCATCGTCGACTGCGTCTCCTCCTTCTCCGCCATCGCGACGCCGTTCGACGAACTCGGCTTCGACGTCCTGCTGGCCGGGACGCAGAAAGCCCTCGCCCTCCCTCCCGGCTCCTCCGTCTTCACGGTCTCCGACCGGGCCTTGGCGAAGGCCGCGAAGCAGGCCGACCGGGGCTACTACTTCGACTTCGTCGAGTTCAAGAAGAACCACGACACCTCGATGACGCCCAGCACCCCCTCCATCGGCCATTTCTACGCCCTCCAGAGCAAGCTGGAGGACATCGAAGCCGAAGGCTTGGAGAACCGCTACGCCCGCCACCTGAAGAACGCCACGATCGTCCGCGCCTGGGCGAAGGACCGCGGCTTCGACCTCTTCG
>CAISZB010000241.1 GCA_903889845.1 uncultured Verrucomicrobium sp.
AAGAAGTTCGAGAGGAGGATCGGGTGGTGGTCGCCGACGGGGTTGTGGGTCTCGATCGGGGCGATGAAGTCGCACGGGATCAGCTTCGTCCCCTGGTGGATCAGCTGGTAGAAGGCGTGCTGGCCGTTGGTCCCCGGCTCGCCCCAGAGGATGGGGCCGGTCGAGTAGTCGACGGCCTTCCCCTGCCGGTCGGTCGATTTGCCGTCGCTCTCCATGTCGCCCTGCTGGAAGTAGGCGGCGAAGCGATGCATATATTGGTCGTAGGGGAGGATGGCCTGCGTGTCGGCGTCGAAGAAGTTATTGTACCAGATGCCGATGAGGGCGAGGATCGCCGGGATGTTCTCCTCCAGCCGCGTCGTGCGGAAGTGGTTGTCCATCGCGTGGGCCCCCGACAGGAGTTCCAGGAAGTTCTCGTGCCCGATGGAGAGGTCGATCGAAAGGCCGATGGCCGACCAGAGGGAGTAGCGCCCGCCGACCCAGTCCCAGAAGCCGAACATGTTCTTCGCGTCGATGCCGAACTTCGTCACTTCCTTCTCGTTCGTCGAGAGGGCGACGAAGTGCTTCGCGACGGCGGCGACGTTCCCGGCGACGGCGGGGGAGGCCAGCAGCCAGTCCTTCGCGGTCTTCGCGTTGGTCAGCGTCTCCTGGGTGGTGAACGTCTTCGACGCGATGATGAAGAGGGCGGTCTCCGGGTTCAGCTTGCGCAGGGTCTCGGCGATGTGGGTGCCGTCGACGTTGGAGACGAAGTGGACGTTCAGGTCGCGCTTCGAGTAGGGCTTCAGGGCCTCGGTCACCATGACGGGGCCGAGGTCGGAGCCGCCGATGCCGATGTTGACGACGTCGGTGATCGGCTTCCCGGTGTGGCCCTTCCACGCGCCGCTGCGGACGGCGTCGGAGAACTCCCCCATGTGGGCCAGGACGGCCTCGACTTCGGGGACGACGTCCTTCCCGTCGACGAGGATCGGCGTCTGGCTCCGGTTGCGGAGGGCGATGTGGAGGACGGCGCGGTCCTCGGTCACGTTGATCTTTTCCCCGGAGAACATCTTGCCGATCCAGTCGGTGATCTTTGCCTGCTCCGCGAGGGCGAGGAGGAGGTTCAGCGTCTCCCCGGTGATCCGGTTCTTGGAGAAGTCGACGAGGATGTCCTCGAACTTCAGGGAGAACCGCTCGAAGCGGGCGGGGTCCTCGGCGAAGAGGTCGCGGAGGTGGCGGTCTTTGAGGGCGGCGTGGTGGGAGGCCAGGGCCTTCCAGGCGGGGCTTTGGGTGAGGGCGCTCATGGGGGGGGAGCGTAGAGGCTTCCCCCTGCGTCGGGCAAGTGCAGCAAGAGCGCGCCACGATGAATTTTATCTTCCCGAGTGATGAAACTCCTCCAAAAACCGGATGGCCGAGAGGATAGGCGTCTCCCCGCACCGCTCCGCCGGAAACCGCCGGAAGTCGGCGGCGACGAGGGGGTGCCCCGTGGTGAGGGCCGTTTCCGCAAAGCACGCGTCGGCGGGATCGGGCGTCGGCACCTGGGCGGTGGCGACGCAGCGGAGGGCGTCGTTCTCCACGAAGCGGAGGATGCGCTCCAGTTCCAGGGGGCGGAGGTCGCTCTGGCCCAGGGCCGTCCGGTATCGGGCCAGGACCCGGTCGTCGGCGACGAGTCGCAGGTGGCCTGCCCGGAGGAGGTCGACGATCCGCCGAGCTAGCAGTTCCCCCGGCCAGCCGGGGAGCCCGACGCCGATCCCGGCCAGGAGGAGGATCGGGTCGAGGACCAGCGGAGCGACCCGCCGGGGCGGGACCTTGTGGGGGAGGGCGAAAGGGAGCATGGTTCCCCCTTAGTTCCGCCGCAATCGCGCCGCAGCGACGGCGTCGGAGAAGAGGGCGCGGCGGACGGCGGCCAGGGTCGTTTCCAGGGTCTCGGGGGAGATTTCGAGGATCAGGGCGCCGGGGCGTCCGTCCTTCGTCAGGACGATCTCTTTCTCCTGCGCCAGGGTTTCCCAAAGCTTTTTCGACTGCTTGAGGTCGGCAACGCCCAGGTAGGTCATGTGGATTTTATAAAGAGTTTTAAAAGAGTTTTAAAGATGATTTATCGCTCTTTTTGCGTTTCTCTCGTGTTCGAAAACGCGAAAGTGCTTGAAAATAAGGGGTAAAGCGGTAGATTGCCACACCCACATCCATAATATGAGTGAGACCTCCTCCTCGGCGACGCTCCCCCCGGTTCTTGAGCGCGCCGCCATCGGATCAAACGGCACCAACGGTACCCATGGCGTTCACGCCCGCGGGCGGATCGGCAATCCCGATCACGCCGCCCTGCTGGAAGGCTACTACGAGCAATGGAAGATCGACCCGGAATCGGTCGAGCCGACGTGGCGTGCGTTCTTCGAGGGCTTCGAACTCGGCGTCCAGGCCATGCCCGCGAAGGGGACCAAGGCGGTTTCCGCTCCCGTGGCCGCCGCCGCTCCCGCCGCTTCGGGTTCCGACAGCCTGAAGCAGGCCCGCGTCTACAATCTCTTCTTCGCCTACCGGACCCTCGGCCACCGGATCGCGAACCTCGATCCCCTCGGCTTCAACAAGACCTCCTTCCCCGACCTCGACCTGGAGAATTTCCGCTTCACCGACGCCGACCTCGACACCGTCTTCGATTCCGGCTCCCTCGCCGGAGGCGGGGAGCGGACCCTGCGGGAGATCATCGCCCTGCTGAAGGAGACTTACTGCGGCAACATCGGCGTCGAATACATGCACATGCAGGTCTTCCCGGAGCGCCGCTGGCTCCGCGACCGCCTGGAGACCTCCCGCTGTAAGCCCGGCTACGACAACGCGAAGAAGAAGCGCATTCTCAACAACCTCTTCCGGGCGGAGGGCTTCGAGTCGTTCCTCCACACCCGGTTCGTCGGCCAGAAGCGGTTCTCCCTCGAAGGCGGGGAGACCCTCATCCCGATGCTCGACGCCATCCTGGAAGCCTCGCCGAAGCACGGCATCTCCCAGCTCGTCATGGGGATGGCCCACCGGGGCCGCCTCAACGTCCTCTGCAATATCCTGGGGAAGGACTACAAGTTCCTCCTCGACGCCTTCGCCGACAATTACATCCCCCAGCAGGTCCAGGGCGACGGCGACGTGAAGTATCACCTCGGCTTCGATTCGGTCCAGACCACCTCGACCGGGGAGCAGGTCGGCATCTCCCTCGCGCCGAACCCGAGCCACCTGGAGACCGTCGACCCCGTCGTCCAGGGGAAGGCCCGCGCCTATCAGCGCCTCCTCAACGACACGGCCGAGCGCCGCAAGGTGCTGCCCATCCTCATCCACGGGGATGCCGCCTTCGCCGGGCAGGGCGTCGTCTACGAGACGCTGAACCTCTCCCAGCTGGAGGGCTACCGGACGGGCGGGACGCTCCACATCGTCGTCAACAATCAGATCGGCTTCACCACGCTGCCGCAGGACTCCCGCTCCACGGTCTACTGCACCTCGATGTCGAAGGGCCTCGGCATCCCGATCTTCCACGTCAACGGGGACGACCCCGTCTCCGCCGTCTTCGTCACGGAACTGGCCCTCGAATACCGGCAGCGCTTCCAGCGCGACGTCGTCATCGACCTCGTCTGCTATCGCCGCCACGGCCACAACGAGGGCGACGAACCCAACTTCACCCAGCCGACCCTCTACGGGGAGATCCAGCGCCATGCCCTGATCAGCGAGATCTACCTGAAGGAGCTGATCAAGAGCGGCGACATCACCGAGGCCGAGGCCGACGAGTTCGCGAAGAAGTTCGAGGACCGGCTCACCGCCGCGCTGAACGAGTCGAAGCTGGCCGTGAAGGACATCGTCCCGGCGATCCGCAAGCCCCTCAGCACCCCGGAGGTCCTCAGCACCGTGGTGGAAACCGCCGTCCCCGAGGCGACGATCACCCGCGTCGGCACCGCCCTCGTCACCATCCCCGCCACCCACCACGTCAACGCGAAGATCCAGAAGGTCCTCGACGGACGCCGCGCGATGGTCGAGGGGAAGCAGCCCCTCGACTGGGCGATGGCGGAGGCCCTGGCCTTCGGCACCCTCGTCGATCAGAACTACCCCGTCCGCCTCTCCGGCCAGGACAGCCGCCGCGGCACCTTCAGCCACCGGCACTCCACCGTCTATGACGTGGAGACCCGGGAACGCTATATCCCGCTGAAGCACGTCTCCGAGAACCAGGCGACGTTCTGCGTCTACAACAGCCCGCTCTCGGAATACGCCGTCCTCGGCTTCGACTACGGTTACAGCCTCGATTACCCGAAGATCCTCGTGATCTGGGAGGCCCAGTTCGGCGACTTCGCCAACGGGGCCCAGATCATGATCGACCAGTACATCGTGAGTGCCGAGGCGAAGTGGGGCATCACCTCGAACATCACCCTCCTCCTCCCCCACGGCTACGACGGGCAGGGGCCGGAGCACTCCAGTGCCCGCCTGGAACGCTTCCTCCAGGCCTGCGCGGAGGACAACATGATCGTGGCGAACATCACCTCCCCGGCGAATTTCTTCCACCTCCTCCGGCGGCAGGCCCTCTCCCCGATCCGGAAGCCCCTCGTCGTGATGACGCCGAAGGGCCTCCTGCGTGACAAGCGGTGTGTCTCCACCCTGGCCGAATTGAGCGACGTCCATTTCGAGGAAATCCTCCGCGACGTCGCCCGTCCCGCCGCGCCGAAGCGCCTCATCCTCTCCACCGGCAAGATCTACTACGATCTGGCCGACCACCGCACGGCCTCCGGCGACACGAACACGACCCTCGTCCGCGTCGAGCAGATCTATCCCCTCCACGAGGCGAAGCTCCTCGCCGCCGTCGGCGATCCGGCCCAGTACGAGAAGATCGTCTGGTGCCAGGAAGAATCGCAGAACATGGGCGCGTGGACCTTCGTCGAGCCGCGCCTCCGCAAGCTCTTCGGTCGCGACATCCTCTACGCGGGCCGCGACGCCTCCTCCAGCCCCGCCGTCGGCGCCCTCTCGATCCACAAGCTCGAGCAGAAGGATGTCGTCCAGCAGGCCTTTACGATCTAAGAGCGCTCTAACCTAACCCTCCTCCCAAGACCCCCCTCATGGCCATCGAAGTCAAAGTCCCCTCCGTGGGCGAATCGATCACGTCCGGCACCATCGGCGCGTGGCACAAGAAAAACGGCGACTACGTCAAAGCCCAGGAAGTCCTCTTCGAGATCGAGACCGAGAAGGTGACCTCCGAAGTCCATGCCGAAGTCGGCGGCGTCCTCTCGATCCTCGCCGAGACCGGGACGACGGTCGACGTCGGCCAGGTCGTCGCGAAGATCGACGAGAAGGCTCCGGCTCCCGCCGCCAGCGCCGCCCCCGCGCCCGCCCCGGCCAAGGTTGAGGAGAAGAAGGTCTCCGCGCCCGCGCCTGCCGCTGTGCCCGTCGCCAACGGCGGCACCGCCCCCCTCTCTCCCGCCGTCCGCTACGCCGTCGAGGAAAAGGGCCTTGATCCCGCGAAGATTCCCGCCACCGGTCCCGGCGGCCGGATCACGAAGGGCGACGTCCTCGCCTTCTCGGAATCGCCCGCGCCCGCACCTGCGGCCCAGGCTCCCGTCGCTTCTGCTTCCGCCGGCCCCCGCACCACGCGGAAGCCGATGAGCCAGATCCGGCAGAAGATCGCCGCCCGCCTCGTCAGCGCCCAGCAGGAGGCCGCCCTCCTCACCACCTTCAACGAGGTCGACATGACGAACGTCATGGCTACCCGCGCGAAGTTCCAGGACCGCTTCGTGGCGAAGAACGAGATCAAGCTCGGCTTCATGTCGTTCTTCGTGAAGGCCGTCGTCTACGCCCTCCAGTCGGTCCCCGCGCTCAACGCCCGGATCGAGGGGAACGAGATCGTCCAGAACCACTTCTACGACATCGGCGTCGCCATCTCGACGGAGAAGGGCCTCATGGTCCCCGTCCTGCGCGGGGCCGACGCCCTCTCCTACGTCGGGGTGGAGAAGGCGATTGCCGACTACGCCAAGAAGGGCCGCGCCGGGAAGATCGGCTTCGCCGACCTCGAAGGCGGCGTCTTCACGATCACCAACGGCGGCACCTTCGGCAGCCTCCTCTCCACGCCGATCATCAATCCCCCCCAGAGCGGCATCCTGGGCATGCACGCCATCAACGACCGGCCCGTGGCGATCAACGGGCGGGTTGAAATCCGCCCCATGATGTACGTCGCCCTCACCTACGATCACCGGATCGTCGATGGCAAGGAGGCGGTCACCTTCCTCGTCCGGGTGAAGGAGTATGTGGAGAATCCGGGGGTGGGGCTGCTTGATTTGTAAGAGTTCTTCGAAGCCTGTGACATGAAGTGCTTTTACTCCGGGGCCGATGCTGTCGGTGTATGCAAGGCCTGCGGGCGGGGG
>CAISZB010000242.1 GCA_903889845.1 uncultured Verrucomicrobium sp.
CCCCTGGTGAACCCGACCGGCTACGAGCGGGGGACCCGCGCCTCCCTTTCCGGGAAGGACCTGAACCGGGAATTCTGGAAGGGGTCGGAAGAGCCCGAGGTTTTCCTGATCGAGCAGGAGCTGATCGACCACCGCTTCGACGGGATCGTCTCCCTCCACGCCGACTCCGACAGCCGGGGCGTCTACGGCTACGCCCGGGGCGCGACGCTGAGCGTCGAGATTCTGGCCCCCGCCCTCCGTGCCGCCGAGGAGGCGCTGCCGCGCGACCTCTCCCCCGTGATCGACGGCTGGCCCGCCCGGGACGGCATCATTGCGGAGGGGCACGGGTACGAGGGCATCCTCTCCTCCCCCGTGGGCGTTTCCCATGGCGCCCGGGCCTTCGCCCACTCGCCGCAGCCGCAACCTCAGCCCTTTGAGATCGTCTTCGAGACGCCGCAGCAGGCCCCCGTGGAGCGGCAGGTGGAGGCCGCTCGGCTGGCCCTCCTCTCGATCCTCGACCGCTACCGCTCCTTCATCGCGTTTTCGCAGAATCTGTAAGGAGAGAAGAGCGGCAGCCTTTTTCCTTGCGGCAGGCGGAGGGGACGGCGTAGCATCGCACTCCCTTGAAGTCCTAAAGTCCGCAGTCCGGACGACGAGGCTTCCCACGCGATCGTGGCGAAATGGCAGACGCGCTAGTTTCAGGTACTAGTGGAGAAATCCATGTCGGTTCGAGTCCGACCGATCGCACTCTTTTCTTTTCCCTCAGTCTCTTTCCTCGGATTGCCTTGTAGGGGGAATCCTACCTCCCGTTGAGGCTTTGTCCGATAGTGCGGAGAGATGGGACGTTTTACGCTTAGTGGCATGAATCATTGGACTATCGGGAAGAGGATCACGGTCGGTTTTTCCGTCGTGCTGCTCATGGTTTTCGGGCTTGGCGTCTATTTTTTCTTCGGCGCCTCGCGCCTTAGCTCCAAGGCCGGCGACCTTTCGGGGAATTGGCTCCCGGGAGTGGTTTACCTGTCGCAGATCGAATTGGTCGGCAAGGAGGCCAAGGGAGCCCTTCTCGAAAACATGCTGACGACCGATCAGGTCAGGACGGCCCTCATGCAAAAGACCTATTCGGATTCCGTCTCCCAATGCGATACCCTGCTCAAGGAATACGAAAGCAAAGGTTATCTGTCGGTGCCTCCCGATCCCGACGAACGCCCTTACTACACCAAGGCGACGGAAGCCTTCTCTGCCTACCGGGATGTTTTGGCTCAGGTCAACGGCTTGGCTTCCCAGAACAAGAACGCCGACGCCTATGCGCTCTACGTGGCCCAGGGAGCGGCGAAGAGCGACGCCTTTATCAAGGCCGTCGACGAGGAACTTCATTGGAACATGGATCACGCGAGCGAAGTCGGCCAAGGGGCCACCCACGATGCGGGGACGATGAAGATCGTGACGGGGATCGCCCTGGGGGTGGCCCTCGCCTTCGGTATCGGCTTTTCGTGGATCACGATTCGAATGATCAACGCCGCTCTCAGGGGCGTAAGCAACGTGCTGGGGGCGACCTCGGAACAGGTGGCAAGCGCCTCGGAGCAGGTGGCGGGCAACAGCCAGTCCCTCGCCGAGGGGGCCAGCGAACAGGCGGCGAGCCTGGAGGAGACGAGCGCCAGCATCGAGGAAATCTCCGGCATGACGAAAAAGAACGCGGAAGGGGCGGAGCACGCCCAGACCGTTTCCGTTCAGGCCCGTGCCGCCGCCGAAACGGGGACGGCCAGAACCAACGAGATGAAGTCGGCGACTGTCGCCATCGATGAGGCCAGTCGCGAAATGGGGAAGGCCATCGAGGAGATCAAGAAGTCGAGCGACGACGTGGCCAAGATTCTCAAGACCATCGACGAGATCGCCTTTCAAACGAATATCCTGGCCCTCAATGCCGCCGTCGAGGCGGCCCGGGCCGGGGAGGCCGGTGCCGGGTTTGCCGTCGTGGCGGAGGAGGTCCGCGCCCTGGCCCAGCGCAGCGCCGATGCGGCGAAGGAAACGGCCCGGCTGATCGAGGCCTCGACGGCAAGCAGCGCGCGGGGAGTCTCGGCGAATGCGCTGGTTACGGGGCGGATTCGGGAAATTTCGGAGAAATCGGAGGCCGTCGCGACGAGCCTTGGAGAGATCGGAGCCAGGGTCCGCGAAGTGGAGGATTTGATTTCGGGGATTGCCAGCGCGTCGAAGGAACAGAGCTCCGGACTGACGCAGATCACGCAGGCGGTCTCCCAGATGGACAAGGTGACGCAAGGTAATGCCGCCGGGGCCGAGGAAACGGCGAGTGCGGTGGAGGAACTGAGCCAGCAGGCCCAAGAGCTTCAAGGTGCCGTCGGAACGCTGCTTGGCTTGGTTGGAGGAAAGCAGGATGGCGAAACGCGGAGGCCTACCGCGACGCGCGCCCAAGCCGGCGGGTATGCGATCCGGAAGGAATGGGAAATAAACCATTCGCGCCCGGCCTCCTCCACCCCGTTTCGCTCGGAGCGTGGGGTGGTGGTAAGACAGGTTCTTAGCGGGGCTGGAGGACGATCGACTTGAGTTTGCCGGTGCCGCCCTCGACGGCGATGTTCTTGGGCGATTTAAGCAGATGCGGGGCATTTGCTGCTTGATACCGGCCGTCGCTCAACAGGTGTTGCTCCGTCGGCACTCCGGTTCGGGGCTGGGTGATAGGGAGCGGGGTTCGTAATGCAGCAATCAGGCTGGTTCCCCAGCCGGGTTTTGGAGACGATGGCAACCTTCATGCAGCCTCCTGAAGTTCGAAGCGGACGGCATACGGCATGGTTCATGCCGTGGAGATAGACGCGGCCCAAAAGAGAGGATCAGTGGAAAGTTACCGAATTGCTGAAAGGGTAACTTTTGGAAGGGTCTCTTTCCAAGGGTGCTGAGGGGGGGCTCCCGGAAATGGGAGAGATCACTGGCTTACAAGGCTATTTTGATAAAGCGCCGAAAAGAGCGGTTTACTCTGGTGGAAGGTACCCGGATCGAGCCGGTTTATCTCGATTTCGAAGGGGTCTGGGGTCTGGATATAAAAGGCGGTCGAAAAATGAGACAGTGAGCGGGGCGGTCGAAAAGTGAGACATCCTATAAAAAGAAAGGATGTACATGGAGATGGACTTGTGGACGCGAGTGCGTCGGCGGGTGTTGGTGGAGAGCGAGCCCAAGCG
>CAISZB010000243.1 GCA_903889845.1 uncultured Verrucomicrobium sp.
ACCCCGACGTCCACGAGCTCCGCATCCACGTCAACGCGGGCGTCATGGAACGCCTGAAGAACGAGGACGAGCATCTCCTCGTCGAGCTGGAGCGCCGCTTCCAGGGCCGCCTCACCTTCCGCGTCGATCCGAAGCTGGGCGTCGAGGACTTCAAGCTCGTCAACGTCGCGACCGATCAGGAGATCGACCCGAAGTCGGACGGCGCCGGGGCCCCCAGCGCCCCCGGCGAGCGCGACGCGAAGGAACACCGCGGCGACCGTCGCGGCGACCGCGAGCGCCATTAGCGGGAAGGCGATGAAGCCGGGCCTGAGTCTCGAACTTGCCGTCGCGCTTCGCTACCTGAAGCCGCGCCGGACGTTCGTCTCGGCGATCACCGTCCTCTCCGTCCTGGGGGTGACGCTCGCCGTCGCCGTCCTCATCGTCGTCCTCTCTGTCATGGCGGGGTTCGAGCGCGAGCTGCAGGAAAAGATCATCGGCTTCAATGCCCACGTCGTCGTCACCTCCGGCGGGATCGTCGAGAACTATCCCGGGCTGGTCGCCAAGCTTCAAAAGGAGCCGGGTGTCCTCGGCGCGGCACCCTACGTCACCGGCCCGGTCTTCACGATCTTCCAGGGGCACACCAACGCCCCGATGCTCCGCGGCATCGACCCCGTCGCGGAGGAGAGGGTCCTCCCGCTGCGGCGCTACCTCGTCTCCGGGGAGTTCGAGTTGCGGGGCGATTCGGTCCTCGTCGGTCGGGAATGGGCGTGGCGGAACCAGGCCTACGTCGGCGACAAGATATCGGTCTATGGTCCCCGGCAGTTGCAGGGCCTCCAAGGCGCGACAGGGAAGGGGAGGGAGCTCGTCCTCCCGACGGAATTGACGATCACCGGCATCTTCGAGACCGGCCTCTACGAATACGACCTCAACTTCCTCCTGACCTCCCTGGAGACGGCTCAATACCTCTACAACCTCCCCGAGGGGAGCGTCCACGGGATTGCCCTCCGCGTCCCCGATCCGCTCCGGGCCGGTCCGGTCCGGGACCGGATCAACGCCGATTTCGCCGCCCCCGTTCACGCCCGGACGTGGAGCGACATGAACCGGACCCTCTTCACCGCCATCGCGACGGAGAAGACGGCGATGGCCTTCATTCTTTTCTTCATCATGATCGTCGCCGCCTTCGGGCTCTGCAGCACCCTCATCACGATCACCGTCCAGAAGGCGCGGGAGATCGGCCTCCTGAAGGCCCTCGGGGCGCGGGACGGGCAGATCCTCGGCATTTTTGTGGTCCACGGGCTGATCGTCGGCGTCCTCGGGGCGGTCCTCGGCGTCGGGCTGGCGGCGCTGGCGCTCCATTACCGCAATCCGTTCCGGGACTTCCTGGGGCACCGCCTGGGCATCGATCTCTTCCCCGCCGAGGTCTACAACTTCGCCTCGATCCCCGCCGAGGTCTCCTTCGGCCAGGTCGGGGCGATTGCCGGGGTGGCGGTCGTCGTCTGCATGCTGGCGGCGCTGATCCCCGCCCGCTCGGCGGCCCGGCTCGATCCCGTGGAGGCGCTGCGCCATGAGTGATCTTTCTCTTCTCACCGCTAGCGGCATCGGGAAGACCTATCGGATCGGAGGGCGGACCGTCCCGATCCTTTCCGGGATCGATCTGACCATCACCCCCGGCGATTTCCTCACGATCCGGGGGGCTTCCGGCTCGGGCAAGACGACTCTCCTCCAAATCCTCGGCGGCCTCCTGCGGCCCGACGAGGGAGGGCTGGCCTGGCGGGGCGAGGTGCTGAAGGGCTGGTCCCGTGCCCGGGTTGCCGAATGGCGGGGACGGTACGTCGGGTTCGTCTTCCAGTCCTACCAACTGTTGCCGGAGTTCTCCGCCGTCGAGAACGTCGACCTCCCCGCGGTGATCGCCGGGAAGGGGAACCGGGCGGAGAGCCTGGCCCTGTTGGAGAGCGTCGGCCTCCGCGACCGGGCCGACCACCGTCCGACCGAGCTTTCGGGCGGGGAGCAGCAGCGGGTGGCGATCGCCCGCGCCCTGCGGAACCGCCCCGGCCTGATCCTGGCCGACGAGCCGACGGGGAGCCTCGACCGAGAGACGGGCCGGGAGGTCCTCCGGGTCCTGCGGGAGCAGGCGGCGGCCTACGGGGCTGCCCTGGCCGTCGTCACCCACGATCCCGATATCGCTGCCGCTGCGCCGCGTCGGTTCCTGATGGAAAACGGGAAGCTCGGAGGGGCGTAATCCCCTGGTGCGTAATTTTTAGTCGCTTTCCGGGTCGGGAAGGGTAGGAATAAGGGTCCATTTCGCGCGTTTATGAAAATCTTCCTCGACGGGGCCTTTTACGATCAGGCCGACGCTAAGATCTCGGTCTTCGACCACGGCCTCCTCTACGGGGACGGCGTCTTCGAGGGGATCCGGATCTACAACGGGCGCGTCTTCCTTTGCGACGAGCACCTCGACCGCCTCGCCGACTCGGCCAAGGCGATCCTCCTCAAGCTCCCGCTCTCCCTCCCGGAGATCCGCGAGGCGATGCTCGAAACCTGCCGCCGGAACGGGCTGCGGGACGGCTACATCCGCCTCGTGATCACCCGGGGCGTCGGCAACCTCGGCCTCAGCCCCGACAAGTGCCCGAAGGCGACGATCTTCATCATCGCCGATTCGATCCAGCTCTATCCCGAGAAGTTCTACGAGGAGGGCCTCCGCGTCGTCACCGTGCCGACGCAGCGCATCCCCCCCGCCGCGCTCAGCCCCGCAGTGAAGTCGCTGAACTACCTCAACAACATCATGGCGAAGATCGAGTGCCAGCAGGCCGGGGCGCAGGAGGCGATCATGCTCAACCACGAGGGCTACGTCGCCGAGTGCTCCGGGGACAACGTTTTCGTCGTGAAGAAGGGCGTCATCTCGACCCCGCCGATCTGGGCCGGGGCCCTGGGCGGGCTGACCCGCTCCTGCGTCATCAACCTGGCGAAGCAGGCCGGGCGCGACATGCGCGAGGGGATGTTGACCCGTTACGATCTCTTCGTCGCCGACGAGGTCTTCCTCACCGGCTCGGCGGCGGAGATCGTCCCCGTCGTCGATATCGACGGCCGGATCATCGGCAACGGCAAGCCCGGCCCCGTCTCGGGCGATCTCATGCGTCGCTTTCGGGAATTGACCCGGACGACGGGTGTGGCATTTTAAGAGAGAGGGCCTCTCCGGAAGGGGGACTCTCTTCCTTTGCGCCATGAAATGTCAATTTTGCACCGAGACCGCGACGGTCCACCTCACGCAGATCGTCGGCGGCAAGATGCAGAAGATCGACCTCTGCGAGCGGTGTGCCAAGGAAAAGGGCGTCGCCGATCCCGCCGGGTTCTCCTTGGCCGACATGCTCCTGGGCCTCGGCGCCGCCGACCAGATCAAGACCTCCTCCCCCGACGAGCTGATCTGCCCCCAGTGCGGCTTCACCCAGCCTGATTTCAAGAAGACGGGGCGGCTGGGTTGCGCCGCCTGCTACGACACCTTCCAGGAAGGCCTCGCCTCGATCCTGAAGGACATGCACAAGGGGACCAGCCACAAGGGAAAGGTCCCGACGCGCTTGGCCCAGCGTCAGGTCTTCGCCGACCAGGTGAAGGACCTCCGCCGTGACCTCCAGAAGGCCATTACCGAAGAGAACTACGAAGAGGCGGCCAGCCTCCGGGATCAGATCACGAAGTTGGAAAAGCAGCTGCAGTAAGGGGGGGATTCTCCCCCCATGGTGATTCCTCCCAAGGAGGTTCGATTCAGCGGAGGAAAATTCTCCTTGGGAGAAGGGCCTGAAGGGACGCGTCTTTTTTCCTGCGCCGTATCAAAGCCGCGACTGCTTGCGCTATCGGGCTCATTCAAAGTGATTTGTGGGATTACCCCCTTACCTGCCCATTCCCCTCGATGAGGTACTTGTAGGAAGTCAGCTCCTCCAAGGCCATCGGGCCGCGGGCGTGGATTTTGTCCGTGCTGATGCCGATCTCGGCCCCGAAGCCGAACTGCCCGCCGTCGGTGAAGCGCGTCGAGGCGTTCCAGTAGACGGTGGCGGAATCGACTTCCAGGAAGAACCGGCGCGCCGCCGCCTCGTCCCGAGTGATAATCGCGTCGGAATGGCGGGAGCCGTATTTCTCGATGTGGGCGATGGCCTCGGTCTCGTCGGCGACGACGCGGACGGAGAGGATGAGGTCGAGGTATTCGGCGGTCCAATCGGCCTCGACGGCCTCCTTCACCTCGACCCCGGCGGGGGCCAGGGCGCGCGTCTCCGCATCCCCGCGGATTTCGACATGCTCCTTGCGGAGGCGGGTCAGGATACGGGGCAGAAACTCGGCGGCGGCGGCGCGATCGACGAGGAGGGTTTCCATCGCGTTGCAGACGCCGGGCCGCTGGCACTTCGCGTTGACGATGATCCCCTCCGCCATATCGAAGTCGGCGGCGGCGTGGACGTAGACGTGGCAGACGCCGTGGAAATGCTTGATGACGGGCATCCGGGCCTGGCTGACGACCGACTCGATCAGGCCGTGGCCCCCGCGCGGGATGAGGAGATCGACGGTCTTGTCCTGGCGGCAGAGGGCGCCGATGGCCTCGCGGTCGGTCGTCGGGATGAGCTGGACGGCGTCGGCGGGCAGCCCGGCCTCGGCCAGGCCCTGCTTCAGGATCGCGGCTAGCGCGGTGTTCGAGTGGAAGGCCTCGCTCCCGCCTCGCAGGATGACGGCGTTGCCGGTCTTCAGGCATAGGACGGCGGCGTCGATCGTCACGTTGGGACGCGATTCGTAGATGATCCCGATGACGCCGATGGGGACGCGGACCTTTCGGATGTGGAGGGAATTCGGCAGCGTCCAGCCGCGCAGCTCCTCGCCGACGGGATTCGGCAGAGTGCCGACCTTGCGAACCCCGGCAACCATGTCGAGAAAGGCCTTTTCCTTGAACGCTAGCCGTTCCAGGAGGGGGCCGGAAAGGCCCTTCT
>CAISZB010000244.1 GCA_903889845.1 uncultured Verrucomicrobium sp.
ACGCCCTGGCCGGGCGCCGCGCCGAGGCCGAGGAACGCCGCGCCGCCCAGGAGGCGGAAATCGCCGAGGCCGAAGCCGCCCTCGCCGCCGCCCGCGAGGCCGTCGCCGGACGCGAAGCCGTCGTCGCGGAGCGCCAGGGCCTCGTCGCCGAGCGCGAGGCCGCCGTCGCCGCCGCCCGCGAGGGCGTCGCCGCCGCGCAAAGCCTCGTCGAGGAACGCCGCGCCGGGATCGCCGCCGCGCAGGACGCCGTCGCCGCGCAGGACGCCGCCGTCGCCGCCCGCCGCCAGGCCGTCCGCGAGACCGAGGACCTCCTCCGTCAGGCGGAGCGCGACCACCGCGACCTCCTTTCCGCCCACGGCCGGATTGCCGCGAAGGTCGAGGCCTTGAAGCAGCTCGAAGCCTCCCACGCCGGTTCCCCGCCCGCCACCCAGCACCTCCTCTCCTGCAAGGTCGAGGGGACCATTGCGGCTCGGATCGAGGGCACCCTCGCCGACCACTTCGAAGTCGTCCCCGGCAACGAGGAGGCCGTCTCCGTCCTCCTCGGCGAGGCGGTCACCGCCCTCGTCGTCGACGACCGCGCCGGGGCCGAGGAACTCCTCGCCAAGGCCCGCGAAACGGGCAAGGGCCAGGTCGTCCTCGCCCCCGTCTCCCTCTCCCGGACCGGCGGCACCGTCTCCCTGGAAGAGACCGAAGCCCTCCGCGCCCTCCGGGTCACGAACCCCCTCGTTCTCCCTCTCATTGAATCGCTCCTCGCCGAGGCCCACATCGTCGAGACCCTCGCCGCCGCCTGGGACCTGAAGGCCCGCCTCCCGCAGGCGTTGGTCGCCACGAAGGACGGCACCCTCCTCACCCGCTCCGGCCTTGTCCGCGCCGGGAAGGCCGGGAGCGAGGAAGCCGCCCTGGCCGTCTTCGCCCGCCGCACGGAACGGGCCGCGCTGGAGGAGGAAGCCGCCGCCGCCCTCGCCCTCGCGGAACAGGGTTCCGCCCGCGTCGTCGAGGCGAACACCGCCGTCGAGGTCGCCCGCGCCGGGGTCGAGGAAGCCCAGGCCGCCGTCGCCGCCGCCCAGCAGGGCGTCCGCGAGGCCCAGGACATCGTCGAGGCCGCCCGCGCCGGAGTCACCGAAGCCCAGGCCGCCGTCGCCGAGGCGCAGAACGGCGTCGCCGAGGCCCAGGGCCACGTCGCCGAGGCGCAGAACGAGGTGAACGCCGCCCAGCAGGGCATCCGCGACGCGGAGATCGCCGTCGCCACCCGCCGCCACACCCAGGAGACCCTCATCCAGGCCGTCGCCGACCTCGAAACCGCCCGCGAGCGGGCCGGGCGCGAGGCCTCGCAGATTGCCGAGCAGATCGCCGCCGACGGCGACCGCCGCGCAAAAATCGACGCCGAAGTCGCCGAGGGCGAGGCCCACATCGGCGCCATCGAGGCCGAGGTCGCCACGCTGGGCGAGGAAGCCGCCGCGCTCGAAGAAGAGGAGACCGCCCTCCGCCAACGTTTGGTCGAAAGCCAGATCGGCGTCGCCGGATTGGTCCAGCAGCACCAGGCCGCCCTCCAGCAGCGCGACGGCGTCCGCCACCGCCTGGCCGAACTGAACGAATTGATCGCGACCCGCACCCGCGAGGCCGACGACTACGCCTCCCGCATCGCCCAGGCCGAGGCCGAAATTTTCCTCGCCCGCGAGGAAAAGGAGCAGGTCGTCCAGATCGTCGCCGAGAAGGAAGCCGCCCTCCAGTCGGCCCTCGCGGAGAAGGCCGCGCAGCAGGAAAAGATCGGCCAGCGCGAGGAGACCCTCCGCGGCGAGCGCCGGAAGCTCGGCGAGATCCAGAGCGACCAGACCGCCTGCGAGGTCCGCCTCGCGGAGCGCCGGATCGGCCTCGACCACCTCGTCGCCCGCGTCACGCAGACCTACCAGCTCACCCTCGCCGAACAGCCCGCGCTGACCGAGGAGGAGCTCGCCTCCGTCGCCGACTGGAGCCTTGTCGAGGCCGAGGTCGCCGCGAAGCGCGAGCGGATCGAGAGCATGGGCCCCGTCAACATCGAGGCGATCGCCGAGTTCGAGGAACTCCAGCAGCGCCTCACCTTCCTGGAGACCCAGGAGGCCGACCTCCGCGCCGGGAAGGAGCAGCTCCTCCAGGCCATCGGGGAGATCAACCAGACGACGGAGAAGCTCTTCGCCACGACCTTCGAGCAGGTCAAACTCAACTTCCAGCAGATCTTCTCGGAGCTCTTCGGCGGCGGCAAGGCCGAGTTGAAACTCGTCGACGAGAGCGACCCGCTGGAATGCGGCATCGACATCGTCGCGAAGCCCCCCGGCAAGCAGCCGCAGAGCATCACCCTCCTCTCCGGTGGGGAAAAGACGATGACCGCCGTCGCCCTCCTCTTCTCCATCTACATGGTGAAGCCGAGCCCCTTCTGCGTCCTCGACGAAATGGACGCGCCGCTCGACGAATCGAACATCAACCGGTTCATCAAGATGGTGCAGCGCTTCACGGAGCACTCCCAGTTCGTCGTCATCACCCACAACAAGCGGACCATCGGCGTCGCCGACGCCATCTTCGGCGTCACGATGCAGGAGCGCGGCGTCTCCCGCCTCATGTCGGTCCGCCTCACCCCGGACGGCGAGCCCGTGCCGGAGAAGGCCGCGACGGCGACGGCACAGCCCGACGCCTCCGCGCCCGCCCCGGCGTCCTCGACCTCCAGCCGTCTCTCCCCCGCAGCGACCGATAGGGGCGAAGCCGCCCCCGACGCGACCAGCCTCGGCGACGGGACCGGGGACGACATCGCGCTGGCGAACTGAGGGCGGGCCTATCGGCCCTTCGGGACCGGGGAGCGGACCCGTGAGGGTCGCGACGGACGCACGTTGTAGGCTTCTGAGGGGTGCCCCCTCAGCCTCCAG
>CAISZB010000245.1 GCA_903889845.1 uncultured Verrucomicrobium sp.
GTCCTGATAAAAGGCGCTTCTGGGGAGGCCGGTCGCTATCGAGGCCTTGGAACCGCTTTGATCCTGGTAGTCCGATACCGTCGGATTGAAGTAGGTGCCCAGCGCGAGCCAGTTGTTGACCCGGTAGGTTGCGGAGAGGTACCAGCTTTGCAGGTTGATGCCGGTTATCTTGTTTTTGACCAGGTTCCCCAAGGTGGTGTGGGATATCCCGTCCAGCCGCGAGAACTCTCCGTTAAAATCCCATTTCCCGATCGTGTACTCGGTCGAGAACGTGTAGATGTTGATCGAGTCTTCATAGGAACTATAGGGCGTTCCGACGAGCGCGGAAAGCTGACCTTGAGGGATGGCTGTCTGAACCGGGTTCCCCGACGCATAGATACTGCTCAAGCTGGGAACGCGCCCCTGATCGGTGAAGTTATCGATATAGAGGTAAGTCGAGCCGACCCGCAGCCCCTGGACCGGCGTATTTTAGACCAGGGAAAAGCCCGTCTGATAATTGTCTTGCCGACTGTCGGTGAAAATGCCGGTACCGGTATTGACGAATCCGCTGCCGCTGTTGAAGCTGTCGGTCAGGTAACTACGGGGGGGGATGCTTTTCTGCCCCATGAAGGCGGTGTAATCGACATTGCCCAGGTCCCCGCCCTTGCCCACGGGAATGTTGCCGTAGAACATGCCGCCGTCGAAGCTGTTGAGCATCGTGCGGAAGCGGGGGTCGTAGAAGCCCATCGGCAGGAACGCGAAGACGCGGGCCGCGTCGACGTCCTGGGACTCATTGTAGAAGCCGATCGGCTGCTTGACCCGCCCGGCCCGGAGTCCGATGTAGCTGGAATACTGATAATCGATCACGCCCCAATCGACGTCGGGAACCATTTCCCCTCGGTTTCCGAACTGGCCCGCATAGACCTGCAGGGCAAGGCGGAGATTCGGCAGCACGTTGTAGCTGCCGTTGATCGCGAGGTCGGTCAGCCGGGCGTCGCCGGAACTGGACTGATTGGTGGGGAAGTTATGCTGGGGGCTGTAGAGGTAGCCCTGGGAGGCGAAGCCGTGGATGTCAACCGGCCCGGCTTTGACGTCCTCCACGTACCAATCCTTGAAAGGATTCTTCGCCGTATCGGCGGCAGTAGAAACCGAGGTGCCCGACATGGCGTCGGCATTGATGACTTCCTTCGAGCCGGCCTGGAGGGACCGTCCCGCCAGGATCTGAAGGCCGATGGCAAAAAGGACCACCAGCTTCTTGGAAACATGTTTCATGGGATATGTGTTGTTTGCCTTGATAGCCCGCCGGATCGACGCGCCGAGAGCATGGAGATCTCTCGAAGTGCTTCTTTTCTTCCGGGCTGCTTGTTCTTTCCCCCCCTTTCTTTTTGGGCTTCGCGAAGTATCCTCTGCGAAGCCGTGAATCAACTTTCTACCGCAATCGCTAAAATTTAAATATAAGGAATTCCACTCAATTCAGCGTTACCACGTTCAATCAATTCATGACTTTTCGGGGGGCTCCATAAAAGTCTGCGGGAGAGTAGTCTCCCGGCTCTTTGCCAACAAGGGAGAGGCGCCGGGCATTTTGTCTCAGGCCTTCAATCCACCAAAGGAGCATGCGCCTCGCTTCGAAAATCAACGGGGAGGCAAACTCTCCTGCACCATCCCGGAGCGCGTCCTCATGACGGGGTGCAGGGGAGTGCGGGACCAAGCCACGATGAACCAGACCACGATCAGGAATCCGATCAGGCTCCAGGAATAAAAGGCGTCGCTGGAATTGGAGAGAGGCTTGAGGATCTGGACCAGCAGGACGCAGGTCGTGTTCCGCCAAAGGCAGGGCTGAAAGGGCGGCGAGGTCCCGGTGCCGGACGGGCCCATCCCCGCCCCGGCGAGGTGGGTGAGGCGCAGCACGACGCCGAAGAACATCCCCAGCACCGTGGCCAGGATGACGACGCCCGCCATGCCGAAGTTCAGGAACGATTCCCCGAAGAACGAGATGCGGAGGCCGAAGTGGTTGTCCGTCTCCAAGCCCACCATGCGGAGGGCGGTGAGGCCCAGGTGCCATTCCTTTTTTTCCGGAAACAGCGCGCTCGGTATCATCGAAACCATGCCGCCGAGGTAAGTCTTCCCCATCAGGGGCTGGAAGTCCCAATGGCTGAAGACCCACGCGCCGTCGTGCAGATCGATGAGGTTGTCCCCATAAAACGTCTCCTCGATGCTCGACTCCAGCGTGACCCCCGTCTGCAGCCTCGTCACGTTGTCGCGCAGCAGGGCACTGAAGCCCGCGAGGACCGTGAAACAGCCCAGGTAGCCGATGAAGAAAACCGCCAGCAGCCAGCGCGGCCACTTCCGCTCCATCGAGAGAAGCGCCGCCGTCGCCATGATCGCGAAGAGAAAGGAGGAGCGTTCCGACGTCGCGATCTGGAGCAGCAGCAGCCCGCCCAGGATCAGCCCGTCCGGGCCGATGCAGCGACGCGGCTTCCGGTAGATCAGCACGGCAAGGCCGGCGACGACGATCGGGAAAAACGTCTCGGCAAAATTGAAGGTGGCGCGAAAAGGATCGCTGGCAAGGAGGCCGAGGCGCTCCCCCCGCCCCGCGAGGAGGGGAATCGTCCCCGCATAGATCATCCGGGCGGTGATGAGGAGCGCGCAGCAGCAGCCCGCCAGCCGCAGCACCCGCGCCATCCTCCGGTCCAGCACCTCCTGGGGATGGGGCAGTTCGGGCAGCCGGGCACGGAAGGAGGCCGTGGCGCGGTAGAAGAAAAACATCGAGAGCAGAAGAATGAAGAAGCCGATCGCATTGATCAGCAACAGCAGCCCCACCATCTGGAGGATGCCGATGGCCTCCTTCGGAATTCTATTCGCCGTCGTGCTGATGGCGAAGTAGGCGAAGAGATTGATCGCCTCCAGCGGGAGGAGGAGGGCCAGAAAATCGAGCGTCCGGCTCCGCCAGATCCACACCAGGGGGCAGAGCAGCAGGGCCGCCCCCGCCACCACGCAAAGCGTCGCCATCCCCGGATCGGGCCACGTGGTCGAGAAACCCTGGAACAAGGCCGGATCGTAGGTTCCCGTCCAGAAGGCCACCTGCAACGAGATCCCCACCAGGATCACCCCGATGGCAAAGACATGACGGAAGCGCAGGACAAACCCGGGGCGGGAAATGGGGGAATGCGGCTCGGTCAATCCAACACGGTGGCGCAGATTCGACAAAACTCAAATAACGCCCCGCCGCAGCCGCTCCCGAAACCCGCCCCATCGGGGGAAAAATCAAAAGAGTGGTATGTTGCGCCCGTCAGATCCGCCCCCACCCGCACCCTTCCCATGTATTTCGACAAAAAAAGCCAGTTCGACTGGGCCTTCGGCCTCGGCTGCTGCGACGCCCTCTCGCTCCTCCTCTCCCTCGGCCTCGTCCGGTGGCTCCAGGCGGCAAGCTTCCTGCCGGGGATGGCCCTCGGTCCGCGCGCCTCGCTGCTCTTCGTCCTCGTCGCCGCATGGATGCTGCGCAACTCCAACCTCTACACCTGGCAGGCCTTCACCCGGAAACGGGCGACCCTTCTGGGCCTTTGCCGCGCCCTCGTCCTCGCCGCCGCCGCCGTGGCCGGCATCCGCCTCTTTTTCTTCCGGGGCCACGACCGGGAGGCCGCCCTGACGCTGGAATGGCTGGCCCTGTTCTCCCTGGCGATCCTGGGAGGCGTCCGGTGGCTCTACCGGCAGTTGACCACGCGGTGCCTCCGGCTCGTCGCCATGCAGCGGGTCGCCTTCGCCGGGTGGAGCCCCCACCTGCGGAAAGTCATCGAGGCCTACCGCGGGGAAATGGGCTCCTTCCACGTCCTCCTCGGCTTCTTTCGGGGGAGGGACGCCGCCGCCCACGACGAGGCCGTGGCCGCCGGCTACGCCTGCCTCGGCACCCTGGAGCTGGTCGAGACGATGATCGAGCGGGAGAAGGTCACCCTCATGCTCATCGACAAGCAGGGATTGAAAACCGAGGACGTCATGCAGATCGTCGAGATCTGCTCCCGCCACTTCGTCAACGTGCGGATCATCCCCCAGGGCTACGCCGTCCTCGCCACGAAGTTCACCGTCCGCGCCGTCGCCGGGGTCCCCGTCATCAACATCCGCGGGCTGGCCTTCGAGCATCTGCAAAACCGCCTCCTGAAACGCCTCGTCGATCTCGTCGGGGCCGTCGTCGGCCTCCTCCTCTTCGCCCCCGTCATCGCCGTCGCCGGACTCCTCATTTACCGGGAATCGCCCGGGCCCATCTTCTACCGGCAGGTGCGGCTCGGCCTGCGGGAGGAGCCCTTCCGCATCGTCAAGCTCCGCAGCATGCGCCTCGATGCGGAGCAGTCCTCCGGCGCGACGTGGGCCGTCGAGGGGGACCCCCGCCGCCTGCGGATCGGGGCCTTCCTGCGGCGCACCAACCTCGACGAAGTCCCCCAGTTCTGGACCATCCTCATGGGGGAGATGAGCCTCGTCGGTCCCCGTCCGGAAAGGCCGGAGTTCACCTCCCACTTCCGCGAGAACGTCCCCCACTACAACCTGCGCCACATCTGCCGCCCCGGACTCACCGGCTGGGCCGCCGTCAACGGCTTCCGGGGCAACACCTCCCTCCCGGAACGCCTGCGCTACGACATTTATTACATCGAAAATTGGAGCCTCCTCTTCGATTTCAAGATCCTCTTCCTCACTCTTTTCCGGCTCAAGAACGCCTATTAGTGAAAACCCGTAAGATATCCCACTCATTGTTTCTCCCGGCCCGGCCTGATAGGCCGTGAGACGCGCCGCACGAAGCCGGATCTCCGCGATCCTCCCACCCCCACCCCCTTTTCCCTCCCATGCCTCCCTCCTTCCCCGGCCCCGATGCCAATGGGACCCCCTCCCGAAAGGGCTACGGCATGGGGGACGCCGCCGCCCGGCACGCCGTCCTGCTGCCCCATCCCGCCGCCCCGCTTCCGATCGACTACGTCGCCAACGAGAGCCGGGAACCGACGTTCCAGAACTTCTTCGGCATCGCCATGGGCCAGGTCCACATCTGGGCCCTCGGCCTCGCCATCGGCCTCCTGCTGGGATTCGTCCTCTACCTCGTCACCCCGCGCACCTACCAGGCGAAGGGCGTCTTCCTCGTCGATCAGATCCCCTTCCAGACCACGGCGGAAAACGCGAACGACGCCGAGACCGCGCGGGAAATGGTCCAGAGCCTCATCCTCAGCATCCCCGGCCGGGAGATCAAACAGGCCCTCGCCCGGCAGCTCGGCGTCCTCCCCACCGCCCTCGCCTTCACCGACAAGGAGCCGAAGATCTCCCTGCGCCGCTTCGACTCCGACCGGGCCAACATCCGCATCACCTCCACGCGCAACAGCCGCCTCGGCACGATCGTCGTCGAGTCGTGCAGCCCGGAGTTCGCCACCCGGGTCGTGAACGCCCTCTTCGACCAGCTCATGACGATGAACTCCCTCGCCGGGCGGCTGGCCGAGGTCCAGTCCCAGATCCTCCTCGCCCGGGGCGCCGCGGGGAAGCTCCTCGACAACCTCGCCATCGTGAGCGGGGAACGCCTGAAGCTGGCGGAACAGGTCCGGCAACTCGACGAGTACACCGCCCGGAAATTCCCCCTGGAGGAATTCCCCACCTTCAGCACCGACGCCACCATCAACAACCTCAAGACCCAGCTCATCCTCGTCAAATCCGAATACGCCTCCATCGCCTCCCACAGCACCCAGGGCGCGCGACTCGACGGCAAGCGGGCCGAGGCCGACGACCTGCGCTTCCAGGTCTCCGCGCAGGCCGCCCACCTCGCCCGGGCCCTCCGCGTCTCCCTCGACATCAGCCGCACCGAGGAAAGCATCCTCGCCCGGCAGGTGGACGAGAACCAGAAACAGCTCAACCTCCTCCAAACGAAGCGGGGCGACCTCGGCCGCGCCTTCAGCGAGTTCAACCTCCGCCAGCGCCTCCTGGCCGAGGACAAGCCCGAAGGCGGCGCCGAGAGCCAGGCCAGCGTCTTCGCCGTCGTCGATCCCGGCATCGCGGACAAAAAACCCGCCCGGCCCAGCCTCCTCCTCAACCTCTTCCTCGGCGGCTTCTTCGGCCTCTCCGGGGGCGCGGGCATCGCCTTCCTCATCCACCTCCTCGACTCCCGCCTGCGCTCCCCCGCGCAGATCGAGCGGGCCACCGGCTTCCCCTGCCTGGCCACGCTCCCCCTCCACGCCGTTGCGGGCCATCCCCCCCGCAGCTACACCGACTCCCCCTCCGACCTCGGCTTCCTCCGCGGCCAGCTCCTGCGGGACTCCTTCACCAGCCGGGAAAACCAGATCTTCGCCTTCACCCCCGTCGGCGAGGGGGGCGACTCCCTGGAGGCCCTGGCCCAACTCGCCATCCTCCTCGCGAAGTCGGAGAAGAAGACCCTCGTCGTCAGCCTCAACTTTTCCACCCAGCGCCTCGCCAAGCGCCTCGGCATCGCGCCCGCCAGCGGCCTCGTCGACTGGCTCTTCGCCGATGACGGGATCGAGGAACACATCGCCTACTCCGCCGTCCAGGAACTGGCGCTGATCGATGCCGGCGACTTCAAGGGCGACCTCGACAGCCTCATCTCCCGGCGCCCCCTCGCCCCGGAGCTGACCCGCCTCACCGAGAAATGGGACTTCATCCTCATCGACGGCCCGCCCCTCCTCGAACAGTGGCACCTCCTCCTCGCCGCCCCGCCCCGGACCCAGGTCATCGTCATCTCCGACTACCTGGGCGCGACGACCTCGGACATCATGCGCCTCGCCGCCCGCGCCGCCACCGCCAGGATGGAGATCTACGGCATCGTCATCCAGCGCTGCCCCGACCTGAAGCCGATCGAGGAATGGCTCCTCCTGGCAAAGAAATTCGCCCTCGGCCTTGAGGGGAAGCAGACCCCGGCCCCCCTCGCTCCCGCCTCCTCCGCCTGATCTGCGCCGCCGCGGCATCCCCATGGGGTACACAGCCCATGGGCGCCGCCCCCCACGGGATCTAGCCTGGAGGAATGCTCACCCCTTTCGCCCTCCGCACCTCCCTCGCGCTCCTCGCCCTCTCATCGCTCCAAGCCGCCTCCCTGCCCGCCGCGACGCCGCAAGAGCGCGTCGGCACGAACCAGGAAACGCCGATGCAGTTCCAGGCGCCGAAGCCGCAGACCATGGAGA
>CAISZB010000246.1 GCA_903889845.1 uncultured Verrucomicrobium sp.
CTCCCTCCACATCGAGAAATGGAAACCCGACGTCGCCATCTGCGACCGGGAATTCTTCCTCCCCTTCGCGGCGCAGAAATACAACCTCCCCTGCCTCTCCGTCGATCATTCCCACGTCATGAAGGCCTGCACCTACCCGGTGCCGAAGGAAGAGCGCCTCTCCTGGCGCCTGGCCATGGCGAACGACTACCTCTTCTTCGACCGGACGCGGCACAACCTCATCGTCTCCTTCTTCCACCCGCCGCAGAAGGAACCCCGGAAGGGCTTCGTCGACGAGCTCTTCCCCGCCGTCGTCCGCGACGTGGTGAAGACCCGCACCCCCTCCGCCGGGGACCACATCTTCGTCTACCAGACCAGCCCCACCTTCGGCCGCCTCATCGCGACCCTGGGCAAGCTGAAGCGGCCCGTCATCGTCTACGGCTTCCACAACGAGGACCTCACCGAGGGGAACATCACCTTCCGCGCCTACCACCCGGAGCGCATCCTCGACGACCTCGCCTCCAGCGCCTACGCCGTCGTCAACGGCGGTCACAACCTCCTCTCCGAGGCCTTCTACTACGGCAAGCCCGCCCTCTGCTTCCCCGTCCGCACCCTCTTCGAGCAGTTCATCAACGCCTGGCACGTCCGCGACCTCGGCTTCGGCGACTACTCGACGACGCAGGAACCGACCCCCGGCCTCTTCGCCGAATTCGAGGCCAACCTCGACCGCTACCGGACGAACGTGAAGGAAAACTTCCGCGAGGGGACCGACAACCTCGTCGCCCGGATGCGGCACCTCATCGAGAACCCCCGCCACATCGCCCCCATCAATCCGGGCCATGGCGACGCCGCCTGAGCCTGAGAGTCCGAATGTGAAAGTCGCCTACCTCTTCGTCACCTTCCCCGTCGCCTCGCAGACCTTCCTCCAGCGGGAGATCCGGGGCGTGGCCGGAAGCGGGATCGAGGTCGAAGTCCATTCCATGTGGACGCCGCCTGGCACGCCGCCCTGGGAACCAGTCCCCGGCGTCACCCTCCACTCCCACGCCCCCGGCGAACTCTTCTCCCGACCCGACCTTATCGCCCTGGAAGCGCTGCGGCAGTTCGGCCACCTCCCCTACGGCCTCGGCCAGGCCCTCGCCCACCCGCCCCGCTCCGGCGACGCGCTGAAGCACACCCTCCTCGGCACCCTCTTCGCCCTGCGCCACGCCGCCGCCTTCCGACAAGCGGGCTACAACCTGATCCACGGCGCCTGGGCCACCGGTCCGGCGACCGCCGCCGCGCTGCTCGGCACGTTCTGCGGGCTCCCTTTCAGCTTCGGCGCCCACGCCTACGACGTCCACCGCCACGGCGGCGATCCCTTCCTCGTCGAAAAACTGAAACACGCCGCCCTCGTCCACACGACGACGCAGATGAACGTCGATCACCTTTCCGGCCTCGTCCCGGAGGCGCGAGAAAAAATCGTCCTCGCCCGGCGCGGCCTCGTTACCCTGCCGCCGCTGGAAGACCTCGCCGCCCGCTCGCCGATCCCGAAGGCAGGCCCCGTCCGCATCGTCTCCGTCGGGCGCCTCGTCCCGAAGAAAGGCCAGGCCAGCCAGATCGAGGCCGTGGCCCGGCTCCGCAAGGAAGGGATCGCCGCCACCCTCCGGATCATCGGGGAAGGCCCCCTGCGGGACGACCTCGCCGCCCTCGCCCGCTCCCTCGGCATCGCTGATGCCGTAACCCTCGCCGGGCACCTGCCGGAAAGCGCCGTCCGCGAGGAATACCGCCAGGCCGACCTCTTCTGCCATTCCGGCATCGTCGACAAGGAAGGAGACCGCGACGGTCTCCCGAACGTGATCCCGGAGGCCATGGCCCACGGCCTCCCCGTCGTCTCCAGCGACGCGGCAGGGACGACCGAGGCGATCCACGACGGGAAAACGGGATTGATCGCCCCAGGCGGCACGCCCGAGGCCATCGCGGCGGCGGTAAAACAACTGGCGGGAAACGAGGCCCTCTGCGCCACGATCCGCGCGAACGCCCGGGCCTGGGTCGAGGAAAACTTCCTGGTCTCGAAGAACGCGGCGAAGCTCGCCGCAGGATTCCGAAACGTCGCCGCCGCTCCTTCGGCTATTTCTTAAGCGCGACGCCGTTCTTCTTGCAGGCGGCCTTCAGCGTCTCGACGAAGCGTTCCAGCTCCTCCTTCGTGTGGAGGGAGGAAACGGCAGTGCGGATCAGGTCCTTCCCGGCGGGGACGCCCGGGGCGATCGACATGACGGTGAAGAAACCAGCATCCCACAGCGCCTTCCAGACCAGGTAACACTTCTCCTTGTTCCCGATGACAATCGGGACGGCGGGCGTCGGGCTCTCCCAGTAATCGAGCCCGGCCTGGTCGAGGAGCTGGCGGTAATGGGCGGCATTCGCCTGGACCCGCTCCTGGTGCTCCGGCTCCGCCTGCATCACGCGCAGGGCGGCGAGGCTGGCGGCGGCGGCGGGCGGCGTGAGGGCCGCGCTGAAGATGATCTGGCGGCACGAACTGCGGAGGTATTCGATCGTGGCCTTGCTCCCGGCCATGAAGCCGCCGGTGCTGGCCAGCGATTTCGAAAAGCTGCCGACGAGGAGGTCGGCCTTCCCCGACGCGCCGAAGTGGTCGCAGACACCGCGCCCGTTCCGCCCGAAGACGCCGAAGCCGTGCGCGTCGTCGACGAGGAGGAAGGCGCCGTGCTTCTCCGCCAGCTCGACGAGTTCCGGGATCGGCGCGAGGTGGCCCTCCATCGAGTAGACGCCGTCGACGGCGATCAGCTTCGGCTGCTTCGGGTCGAGGCCCTCCAGGAGCGCGCGAAGGGAAGCCATGTCCCCGTGGGTGAAGCGCTCGATGTCGGCGCCGGAAAGCTGCGCCCCGTCCCAGAGGGAGGAATGGATGCTCTTGTCGACGATGAGGGCGTCCCCGCGCCGCGCCAGGGCGGCGAGGCTTCCCTGGCAGGCCAGGTACCCGGCGACGATGACGTGGCAGGCCTCGGTCCCCAGGAAAGCGGCCATCTCCTCCTCCAACTCCTGGTGGTAGCCGCGGGAGCCGTTGGCGAGGCGGGAGCCGCAGGAACTAGTCCCCCACTCGGCGGCGGCCCGCTGCGAGGCCTCGACCACCTTCGGGTGCTGGCTCAGGCCCAGGTACTCGTTGCTGCTCATCATGAGCATCTTCTTCCCCTCCACCTGGAGGTGGAGCCCCTCGACGGCGTCGACGGTGTGGTAGAAGGGGTCGTACTTGAGCCGCAGCTTCGTGTTGACGTCGTCCTCGATCCGGTCGTGGATCGGACGGGACTTCTGGGTGGAGAACAGGGTGGAAAGCATCGGAGGGAAAAAAGGAGCGGATGGAAAAGCTGCTACAATCCTACAATCAGGGCTTCGGAGTCAATCCCTGCCAGGGGATCTTGTGCCGGGAGGCGTACGCGGCCAGTTCGGCCTGGCGCGAGTTCAAGACGGCGAGGACGATGGCCGTGTCGTCGGAGTGGACCTCGGAACGCATCTCGCCCGCCAGGAGGTCGACGTGCTTGTGGACGTAGAGGAGGACGAAGGCCGCCTCGGCCACCACGACGTAAGGAATCTGATCGTCAACGCCTTCGGCAAAATCTTCCAGGAGGCCGGCGAGGAACTCCAACTGGTCGAAAAGATGGGGCGATCCGGGGGCCGAAATCTGGGTGAACTCCACTTTCATGAGGGGGAGTTTCAGGAGCAGCGCCTTCACCGCGGCGGGAGTCACCCGCACGGCTTGCTTTTTCACATATTCGACGCTTTCCGGCATGCCCATTTCTTAAGCCTCGAAATCGGGCATGCCAAGCCCAATTCGGAAAAACATTCCGTTAGGAAAATAATTAGGGGGAGGAAAGCGCCCGAACCACGATCTCGACCCTGCGGTTTTTCTGCTGCTGCTCGATCGTCCCCGTGGTGGGGACGACGGGACGGGTCGCGCCGAAGCCCTTCGCGGAGACGGAGAACTTCGTCTCCGCCAGCCGTTGCCGGAACCATGCCTGGACGGCGGCGGCGCGGTCCAGGCTCAGCTTCTGGTTGTAGTCGTCCTTGCCGAAGGAATCGGTGAAGCCGTCGACCTCGACGTCGGCCCGGAAGTATTTCGCGACGTAGGCCAGGGCCTGGCCCAGCACCGCCTCGGCCCCGGGCCGGAGCTGGGCGGAGTCGAAGTCGAAAAGGATGTCGGTCGGCAGCGTCAGGACGACGGGCTGGGGCAGGTTCGGGTTGAGGGTCGGCGGCGGGGTGCGGAACTGGAGGCCGATCTGCTCCGGCGTCGGCAGCGCGGAGGGCGCGGGCACCGGGTCCCCTCCCCGGCCCTGGCCGGGCAGGCTCGCCCCGATGGCGGAGGGATTCCCCGCCGTCGGGAGGCCCGCCGCCGTCGCCGCCGGGATGCCGGGCGTCGTCGGCGCCAGGGTGAACTTCGAGACCTCCGCGTCGAGCTTCGCATGGTCGTCGAAGGCGTAGGGGCTGACCGAGGCGGGCGGCGCCGGGACGACGGGGGTGAAGGCGGGGACGCTTCCCGGCCCCTCGACGGGGAGCGCGGTGGAAGGCGAGGGCGCCCCCAGCAGACCGTGGTCGACCATCTGCGGGGAAGGCTCCGGCAGGCGGGCCGGGGCGCTCTGCGTCATCTGCGGCGGGGGCGGGACGGGTGTCGGCGGAGCCTGATCGACGGCGCTCGGCGGGATCTCCACCCGCTTCACCTGCGTCGGCTTCGTCATCCGGTTTTTCTCCGCCGGGATCGCCAGATGGCCGACGCGGAGGGTGCCGGAGTAGTAGAAGAAGGCCCCGTGGAGGAGGAGGGAAACGGCGAGCGCGGCGGGGACGAACCACCGCTTCCCCCCGATCGCGGGAGGACGCCAGAAAGCGGAAGAAAAGGAGGAGGCGACGGGAACCATGCTCAGTCTCCAGTATCGACGAAAGCGGGATAGCCGTCCCGCAATTTTTTACGGAACCCGTCGGCCTGCGCCTTCTCCCCCGCCAGGTCGGCGGCCTTCGCGGCGGCGCTCAGCGCGCGGGGAGTGATCTGGTCGTCCCGGTAGATGAGGCTGAGGGTGGCGAACGATTTCAGCGCGTCGCCGTATTGCTTCTGGGCCGCGCACCAACGCCCGGTCAGGTAGCGGGCCTGGGCATTGTTCTTCCCCTCGGGCTCCTGGAGCAGGACCTTGTCGAGGTTCTCCTTCGCGCCGGGGAAGTCCTTCCCCTCCCCGATCTGAGCCTCGGCGAGGGCGAGGAGGACGGGGGAGGTGTCGGCGCTCTTCGCGTCGAGGGACCGGAAGGCCTGGTAGCTGGCGACGGCGGGACTCCACCGCTTCAGCTTCCGCTGCGCCTCGCCCAGCTCCCACCAGGCGGAGGCGAGATAGTTGCCCGCCGCAGGATGGACCGTCACCGCCGCATACCAGACGGCGGCGGCGTCGGGATGCCCGGCATCCTCCTCCTTCGAGCCGAGCCAGTAATAGAGCCCGGCGGGAACGCGGATCTCCTTCGACTGCGGATCGGCGGCATTCGTGAGCGTATCGTATTCGCGGACCAGGACCTCGGTCCCGTCGAGGTCCTTCTTCTGCCACGCGATCCAGAGGAGGCGATAATCGGCGGCGACCTGCCACACCTTCGGGTCACCCGCCTTGGCCTGGGCGAGGAGCGGCTCGGCGGCGGCATAGTCCTTCGCCGCGAAGGCGTCGGCGCCCAGGGTGTAGGCGGCCAGGGGAACCAGCTTGCTCCCCGGAAAATCGGCAAGGATCTGCCGGAAGGCGGCGAACATCCCCTCCTTCGCGCCGGGGGCCGGAATCAAATGGGCGTCGAGGACCGCGATCCGCTCGACCGCCGTCTGCGCCTCGGGGGACTTCGGCTGGGCCGCCTTCGCCACATCGGCCCAGGCGGCAACGGCCCCGGCAGGATCGGGAAGGTTTTCCAGGGCGATGGCGCGGAGCTGACGGGCCGCGAAGTCGAGCGCCGCAGCGCCTTCCTTCTTGTCCGTCACTTTGGCCGATGCCTTCAGGAAAAGAGCGAAGCCGTCGGCCGCCGGTTTCCACTCGGCCAACGCATAGTGCGCGCGGGCCGCCTCGAAGAGGATTTCCAACGCGGGCAGGCCGTCGGGCAGATCCTTCATTGCGGCGAGCTGGTCCCAGATCGGCTTCGCCTCGGCGAAGCGCTTTTGCTCCGAATACCACCGCGCCCGGAGGTAGAGGACCTGCGGTACGGCGGGGGAGGCCGGATAGGCGGCGAGGAAGGCGGCGGTCTCCTTCGGCACGTTGTCCCGGGAAATCTCGACCTGGGCGACGAGCCGCTCGTAGGCGACGGAGGGGACCAGGGGATGGTTGGGGAACTGCGCCAGGAAGAGGTCGAAGACCTGGACCGCGTCGGGGAGGTTCTTCAGCCGATAATGGGAGCGGGCCGCCTCCAGGAAGACGGCGGCGCGGCTCGCGTCGAGGAGGCGGTCCCGGCTCTTGTTGAAAAGATCGACGACCTCCTTGTACCGTTGCTCCCGGTAATAGAGATCGAGGAGACCGGTGTTGGCGACCTTCGCGTAGGGGCCGTCGGGATCGACCTGGAGGCCGTTGAGGAAGAGCTTCTCCGCCTCGTTCTGCCGGGGCGGGTTCTGCCGCAGCGCGGCGAGGGCGGCGCGGCTGGCGGCCTGGGCGCGACCCGCCTTTTCCTCGACCGGGAAGGCGGCCAACGCCGTCTGCCACGACGCCTGGGCCCCGGCCCAATCCTCCTTCCGCTCCGCCCACTCCGCCAGCAGCTGCGCGGCGGTCGCGGTGTAGGCGACGGGAGGCGTCCGCCCCGCGAAGTCCCGCAGTACGGCGGCCCCCTCCTCCTCCTTCCCGTTCCGCACCCGGCTCGCGGCGGCGAAGAACCGGGCCGCCTCCCGCGTCGCGTCGTCGGCCACCGTGGCCGGGGCCGCCACCACCGCGTCCATCAGCGGCACCGCGCCCGCGTAGTCGCCCTTCCGGTAGAGGATCTCCCCCCGGCGGTAGGAGGCCATGAGGGCGAAGGCGTCGCCGGAATAGCTTTCGGAAAGAAGCTTGTAGACCGAGGCCGCCTCCTCGGTCCGGCCCAGGAGCCGGTACGATTCGCCGATCCGGAAGAGGGCCTGCTCCCGCTGCCCCTCGGCCAGGGAGGCGAGGAGGTCGGAATAGGCCCGCAAGGCCTCCGCATATTTCTGCTGGGAGTAGAGAAGGTCGGCCTGCTGGAGCTGGAGGTCGAGGAGGGGCCGCACCTCCATCGGGGAGGAGGAGGAAGACGAAGAC
>CAISZB010000247.1 GCA_903889845.1 uncultured Verrucomicrobium sp.
CTATTTGAGCAAGTATCTCCGCAAGGGCCTCAAGGTCCGGCATCGCCATTTTCGAAAAGGGCGGCGGCTGTGGGCGAGCTTTGGGAAATTCGAGGGCAAAAGCCTCGTCAAAAACATCGAGATCGAGTCCGACTATGCCACCTTCTTCCGCTGGTGGGCCAATCTTCGCCTTCAGGAGGCCGAGATACTTTTTGCTACCATCGAGCTTTCCCTGAAAGGGCAATACGAACGGCCCATGCTTCCCTGTGTCGTTCCGAAGTTGGAAACCCGAGGGCAACGTTGGAAATGGGGCAAGAGGGTCTACTACGCCGCCGAAATCTGGAAGATGATTGCTCCCTACAAGGTGCTATGCCGGTTCCCCGATGCCTTGGCGGTCATTCCCGGCCCGTTGATCCAACGTCACGAAACCCTGACCTTCCCGAAAATCTCCCTGGATCAAGATTGCAAAACCCCGGTGGGAGAGTAATCGTACGGCATGACGATGACGGCCCTTTTGAAGGAGGCGAAAGCCTTGAAGCCCCGCCAGCGCGTGGCCCTCGTCAATCGCCTCCTCGCCCTCGATCTCCCGCCTAGCGACGTGGACGAATCCGAAATGGTCAACCGCATCGAAGACGTGAAGCTCGGACGGGTGAAACTCGTCTCTGCCAGCGATACCCTGCGGGAAGCTCGGAAGATTGCGGGCCTTCCTCCCCGGAAACGCTAGATCGGCTTTCGCCGGGAACCGGTTGCCGGATGGCGGCGGCCATCGACCACGGCCAAGACAACGGGCCTTCCATTGTATTCGGGCAGGAACCGGACACGGAAACCGTAGGTCGTCGGGCCGCAGTAGCGGGCCTCCTCATACGGCCCCCACGTTTCCGGCTTCCCTACCTTGCGGGGATTCGGAGCCTCGTCGATTTCGGCAAAGATCGCCTCGATGTCCTCGATCTGCTGGGCGATGGCGCGGCGGTCGTAGTGATTCTCGACCATGTAGCGGATCGTCGCCAAATGCTCGGCGTGGGCCTTGGGGTGAATCCCGATCATGGCTACTCAACGCCATTTAGGAGGTCGTCCCAAGAGCATTTCAAGGCCCGTTTCAGCTTCACCATGACTTCGATGGTGGGGCCGGATTCGCCGGACTCGATCCGCTGAAGAAAGCGGCGGTCAATCGTGGCAAGATCGGCGAGAAGGCGCTGAGTCAGCCCTTTCTGTGTCCGTAGCCTGTTGAGATTTCGCCCTAGCGACCGCTGAGACTTCACGGCCTCTAGCCTGACTGGAAGGGACTTTGAGGAGGCGGCTTATAGGCCGCTTTTTGCTCGTACGATTTAGGAGGGCGTGCTAAGGACTCAGCATGCACGCCATTCCCCTCGGGCCGCTTATCAAGATCGCGGCGATTGTCATTGGGTGTTACATCCTGCGGGAAGTCGTACTTTTCCTGCGCCGGAAAGGGGGATCGGGCGAGAATGCCTATCAGCGGAAGGGGGCACTCTTCACCCCTGCGGAACTCTCCTTCCTCGGCCTGCTGGAAACCCTCGTCGATGAGGAAACCGCCATTTATGGGAAAGTGCGCCTAGCCGATCTCTTCGACGTCAAAAAGGAACTAGGCACGGGACGTTACTACGCGGCCTTTCGGCGCATTTCCCAAAAGCACGTCGATTTCGTTTTCGTCCGTAGAAGCGATGGCGTGCCTTATCTGGGGATCGAATTGGACGATGCTTCCCATCTTCGCGCCGACCGCATGGAGCGGGACGCCTTTGTTGAGCAGGTCTTCAAAGGGGCTTCCCTGCCGCTGCTGCGAATCAAGTGCCAGCGAAGCTATCACCCCGAGGAAGTGCGGCAGAGGCTTGCCGATGCTCTCGCGGGCGGTTGATGTCTCTACCTTGCCCATCGTGAAAAAGCCCCCTCAGAAGAGACGGGGGCTTTTACACAGTGTACGGATGGATTGATGCGAAGCGTTTCCGTTTTGAACGGAATCCACGATTAGCAACCACCGTGACAGCTATGCTGGC
>CAISZB010000248.1 GCA_903889845.1 uncultured Verrucomicrobium sp.
CCGGCAGCCGGGCGGGCAACTCGTGATGGTCGAGGATGACGACGGAGACGCCCCGCTCCTTCAGCCACGCCACCTCGTCGGGGGAGGAGGTGCCGCAGTCGACCGCGATGAGGAGCCCGGGGGAAGCCTCCGCCAGGCACCGCTCCGCCGCCTTCTGCGTCAGGCCGTACCCCTCGGAAAGGCGCCGGGGAAGGAAGGGAACCACCTTCCCGCCGAGGGCGCCGAGAAGGCGGGTCAGCAGGGCGGTCGAGGTGATCCCGTCGACGTCGTAATCCCCGAAGACCGCGATCCGCTCCCCCTGCGCCAGGGCTCGGGCGACGCGCTCCGCCGCCGCACGGAGGTCGGTGAGGAGAAAGGGATCGGAAAGGGAGTGGAGCCGGGGATCGAGGAACCGTTCCCCCTCCTCCGGCGTCCGCACGCCCCGCGCGGCAAGGAGCCCGGCCAGGAGCGGCGAGACGCCGAGGGCCGCGACGAGGCCCACCGCCGCCGCCCGCTCCGCCTCCGGCGGCGCGGGATCGACCCAACGCCGCTCCGCCGCCAGGGACACGGTCGCGGCATCGGGCATAGAAAGACCTCGGGCGCGTCAGTTCCGGCTCGGATCGGCAGCCGCGGCCAGCTTCGCCGCCTCGATCCGGCGCTGCTTCTCGGCGACGCCGTGGAAGCGGACGAGGAGCCAGGGGGTGAGGAAGTGGGAGGAGAAGACCCCCGCCAGGATGCCCGCGAGCATCGCCAGCGCGAAGTCGGCGATCACCCGCCCGCCGAAGAGGAGGAGGGCCAGGACGGCCAGGGCCACCGTGCCGCCCGTCATCAGGGTGCGGGCCAGGGTCAGGTTTAGGCCGCGGTTGACGACGTCGTAGAAGCTCTTCAGCTCCCCGGAGCGCCAGCCCTCGCGGATGCGGTCGGAGATGACGATCTTGTCGTTGATCGAGTAACCCAGGATCGTCAGGAACGCCCCGATCATCGTCATGTTAAATTCCCGCCCCATGAGGGCCATCACGCCGACGGCCACGAGAACGTCATGCACCTGCCCGATCGTCGCCGCGAGGGAGAACGACCACTCGTAGCGCAGGGCCACGTAAAGCATGATGCCCAGGAGGCCCGCCGCCAGCGTCCAGAGGGCGCGGGTCGCCAGTTCCTTCCCGACGACGGGACCGACGCTGTCGAGGCCCGCCGCGACGAACCCGGCCTGGGGATAGGCGGCGTTCAGCGCCGCAACCGCGCCCTCGCCCTCGCCGTAGCGAGCCTGAAGGACGAGCTTTCCGGTCTCCGGAGCATACTGAACGGCACCCATATGGATGCCGGCTTTTTCAAGGGCGGTCCGGATATCGGGGATGGAGACACTCTTCTCCGTACCCGCCTTGTAGGAAATCGTCGCGAGGTCGCCCCCGACGAAGTCGACGCCAAGCAGATCCCGCCGATGCGTCGCGAAGTGGAAGAGGCCGACCACCAGAAGAATGACCGTGATCCATGAGAGAGACCGGGCCACCTTGATGAAATCGATCTTCGGATTCCGCAGGAAGTGGAACATGGAGAGCTTGTCGAACCGGTCGAGGGCCGTCAGCCACTCGAAGGAGTTCTTCGTCACGACGAGCGCAGCGAAGAGATTCGCCACGATGCCCAGGATGAGCGTGATCGCGAAGCCCTGCAACGGACCGCTGCCCAGGACGACGAGGATGATCGCCGGAACGATGTTCGTGACGTGGGCGTCGAAGATCGCGCTGAAGGCGCGGGCAAACCCGGCCTCGGCGGCAACCTTCAGCGGCTTCCCCAGGTTCTGCTCGTCCCGGATCCGCTCGTAGATCAGGACGTTCGCGTCGACCGCCATGCCGATCGTCAGGACGATGCCCGCGATCCCCGGCAAGGTGAGGGTGAAGTGGAACTGCGCCAGCATGCCGAAGAGCATGAGGAGATTGAGCACCAGCCCGACGGTGGCGATGATCCCCGCCAGGTGGTAGTAGGCGATCATGAAGAGCGCGACGGCGACGATGGCCACCGTGACGGCCTTCTCGCCGGAATGGATGGAATCCTTCCCGAGGGAAGAATCGACGCCGCGCTCCTCCAGGAGCTTGACGGGGGTTTCGAGGGGGTTTTCCAGGACGCTGGCCAGTTCCTCGGCCTCGGTGCGGCTCATCCCGCCGCCGCCGTTGGAGATCTCGCAGGTGTCGTAGATCGCGCCCCGGATCACGGGGGCGGTCTGGACCTCGTTGTCGAGGACGATGGCGAGCTGCTTGCCGATGTTCGCCTCGGTCAGCGGGCCGAAGATTTCCTTGCCCGGATCGGTGAAGTGGATGACGACGGTCGGGCGGCCGACCGAGTCGATGCTCGGGAAGGCGCGGGCGACGTACTTGCCCGACATCTCCGCCCGGCGCTTGACGACGATCTTCGTGAAGACCTTCTCCCCCTTCTTGTCGTAGCTGATGGAGGGCAGGACCTCGTACTCGATCGGGATCGTCCCGGTCCCGGCCTCAAGGCCGGCGAGGAGGGACTCGCTCTCGGGATGGACGAGGCGGAATTCGAGCTTCGCGACCTTCGAGAGCTGGCCCCGGGCCTCGCCCTTCTGCTCCTCGGAGAGGCCGGGAATCTCGACGCTGATCCGGTTCTCGCCGACGGGCTGGATGAGGGGCTCCGCGAGGCCGAACTTGTCGACGCGCTTCCGGATGACCTCGATCGCCTTGTCGCGGGCGCCCGCCGAGGGCTGCCCGTCGAGCTGGATGAGGAAGGCCGTCCCGCCCTTGAGGTCGAGGCCCAGCTTCACCGTGTCCTTGATCGGATAGAGGGAGAACCAGCTCGACGCGACGACGGCCAGGATCGAGGCCAGGCCGACGCGGCGGCGCGTCACCGGATCGTGCGTGAACACGTACCAAATCAGGAAGACAAAGAACGCCAGCATTGCGGCGAAGATCGCGTAGACCATCGGGAAACTCTCCGGGGAAAGGGTTGGGACCTAGATACTAAAAAGGAAACGGGACGACTGACTCGCTCAGATGGCCTTCGGCCCGGTCTGGCCGACGGTCGCGACGGCGGCCTTCAGCACCTCGATCTTCACGCCCTCGGCGATGCGGACGACGACGGTCGCCTCCTTCACGTTCGTCACCGTGCCCAGGATGCCGCTGGTCAGCGTCACCTCGTCGCCGTTCTTCAGGTTGTCGATCAGCTTCTGCTGCTCCTTGCGGGCCTTCTGCTGGGGGCGGATCAGGAGGAAGTAGAAAAGGACGATGACGAGGACGGGGAACATCATCCCGACCCAGGCGGGCTGCTGGGGGGCGTTGGGATCGGCGGCGGCACCGGAGGCCATGGCCAGGAAGGGGAGGACGGAGGCGGGAATCATATTCAGTGTATCGAGTTGGGGTTGGTATTCGGTTTTAAATCGTTGCGGCCTTCTTCTTTCTCACTTCTTTTCTTTAGCCCCCGGGATCCGGTACCGCTCGCGGAACGCGCGGCGGTATTCGGCGAAGGTGCCGGCGATGATCGCCGCCCGGACTTCCCGCATGAAGTCCAGGTAAAAGTGCGAATTATGCAGGGAGACCAGCATCAGGCCAACTATTTCTTCCACCTTCAGGAGGTGCCGGATGTAGGCCCGGGTATAATTCCGGCACGCATAACAGCCGCAATCGGGGTCGAGGGGACGGTAGTCCAGGCGGTAGGGGGAGGTCTTGATGTGATAATGGCCGTCCCGGGAATAGACCGTCCCGTGGCGGGCCATCCGGGTCGGCAGGACGCAGTCGAACATGTCGACCCCCCGCGCCACCAGCTCCACCAACTGCCACGGCTGCCCCAGCCCCATCGCATAGCGGGGCCGGTCGGCGGGCAGGTAGGGCTCCGCCATCTCGACGGAGGCCATCATCTCCGGCTCCGGCTCCCCGACGCTGACGCCGCCGATGGCGTAGCCGTCGAAGCCGATCTGCACCAGCCGCTCCGCGCATTCCCGGCGCAGCACGGCGTCGTGCCCCCCCTGGACGATGCCGAAGAGGTGCTGCTTCCGCGTCGGGCGCCCCGTCTCGGTCTCCGCCAACTCGGCGGCGATCCGCTTGCAGTCGGCGGCCCAGCGGACCGTCCGCTCCACGGCCTCCCGCGCGTGGGCGGGCTCGCACGGCCACGGGGGGCACTCGTCGAGGACCATCATGATGTCCGACCCGATGGCCACCTGCATCCCGATCGATTCCCGGGTGCCCAGGAAGAGGGGTTCCCCCGTGAGGTGGGAACGGAAATGGACCCCGTCCTCCGCCATCTTCCGCAGCGGGGCGAGGCTGAAGACCTGGAAACCGCCGCTGTCGGTCAGGATCGGCCCGTCCCAGTTCATGAACTTGTGGAGGCCGCCGTGGGCCTTCATCTCCTCCATGCCCGGACGGATGAAAAGGTGATAGGTATTGCCCAGGAGGATCTGCGTCCCCATCTCCCGGAGGTCGCGTCCGAAGACCGCCTTCACGCTCCCCTGCGTCCCCACGGGCATGAAGACCGGCGTCTCGATCGTCCCGTGTTCGGTCGTCAGAACCCCGGCGCGGGCGCGGCTCGACGGGTCGGTGTGGGTCAGTTGGAACATGCGATGGAAAAAGGGCGAAAGCTAGGGCTGCGGCGACTGCGGCGAGACGATCCGCTCGCACAGGAAGAAGCGCCACCCCTCCGCCTCCGGGATCGGGATGGAGGGAAGCGGGCGGATCGCGGCGAAATTCCGCCGGATCGACTCCGGCACCTCGGCGGCGCGGAGCAGCAGCAGGGCGTTCGGGGCCTCCCCTTCCCCGCCGGGGCCACCGCCGGAGACCTCCCAGAAATCGAACTGGGTGACGTGCCCCACCACCACGTGGACGAAGGGATGGAAGGGAAGATAGAACTGGAGCAGCGCCGCCGCCCGGGGCGTGTCGGTCACGATCATCCCCGCGCCGTTCTCCCGCTGCATCCGCTCCACCTCGGCAACCCAATGGCGCTCGTGGATCGGTCGGACCGCCGAGTAGCGGGGCCAGACCCGCTCCGCCACCTTCGGCAGGAGGCCGGAGAGGCTCTGCGCCGCCGCCAGGACGACGATGATCAACGCAATCCGGCGCCAGAAGAAATGGTGCGCCCCCCACAGCCGCCGCGAGGCGACGCCCCCGCCCAGGACCAG
>CAISZB010000249.1 GCA_903889845.1 uncultured Verrucomicrobium sp.
CTTCGCCCGGGCGGCGGAGAGGTAGGGATCGTAGCAGACCACACGCATCCCGAAGGCGATCGCGCGCCGGGCGAACTCCCCGCCGATCCGTCCCATCCCAATGATGCCCAGCGTCTTACCACAGATTTCCGTCCCTTCGAAGGTCTTCCGGTCCCATTTCCCGGCGACCATCGAGGCATGGGCCTGCGGGATCTGGCGGGAAAGGGCGAGCATCAGGGAGAAGGAGTGTTCCGCCGTGGAGATGGTGTTGCCGCCCGGCGTGTTCATCACGATCACGCCCCGCTCCGTCGCGGCGGCGACATCGACGTTATCGACGCCGACCCCGGCGCGACCGACGATCTTCAGCTTCGGCGCGGCGGCGATGACCTTCTTCGTGATCTTTGTCTGGCTGCGGACGAGGATCGCGTCGTAGTCGGCGACGATCTTGAGGAGGTCGTCCTCCTTGAGCCCGGTCTTCACGTCAACCTGAAAACGGGAATTGGAGGACAGAAGCTCGATCCCCTTGGTCGAAATCGAATCGGCGACGAGAACGCGGAACGGAGTGCTCATAGAAGGGGTGGAGGGTAAAGGCTCTTCCTCCCCGCGGCAATCCCCGAATCGGCGGCGGGGGCAATTGTGCCAGACCTGTTTTTATTAATTGAAGCGTGTAAAGTTCTTCCGAAAACAGCCGATCTTCTTTTTCGTTGCAATTTGATAATAGCATCCTAAAAAGTAAAAACCTTGGCGCCTCGGTTTCCTGAACCGTTGGCCGGTGGTTTTTTACGATATTTTTTCTTAATCCGACTCATTCGTTGTTGTTTCAAAAGAGGTTATGAATAGCGATCTGCTGCAGAAAGTAGTCAAAAGCCAGAAATACCAGATTCTGGCCGAGATCAAACGCAGCCAGGGCCTCTCGGTCGCCGAACTTTGCAAGCGGGTCAACCTCTCCTACATGGGGGTGAAACAGCACTGCATCTCCCTGGAAAAAGACGGCTACCTCGACACGTGGCGCCGCCCGAAGGGGATGGGCCGCCCGGAGAAGGCCTACCGCCTCACGCCCCGCGCGCAGGACTTTTTCCCGAACGAATTTACGAATTTGACGTGCCGACTTCTGGAGAGCGTCGGCGAGGTCTACGGCCCCGCGGCCCCGGAGAAGATCCTCTACCAGATCTATCAGAGCCAGACGGCAAAGCTGAAGGCGAAGCTGACCGGCACGACCCTGGAGGAGAAGACCCGCTCCATCGCCGCCCTCCGCGAGGAAGAAGGCTACATGGCCGAATATTACTTCGACACCGAAGCCCGCCGCCACCAGGTCATCGAGTTCCACTCCCCTCTCCTCCTCCTGCTGGACGACTACCCGATCATCAAGGAGATGGAAGAGCGCCTTTTCGAGGCGATCCTCGACACCCGGGTGATCCGCAACGAAGAGCGGATCTCCGGCCTCTACAAGTGCACCTTCACCCTTTTCCCGACGGAATAGTTTCCGCCGAAGGAAAACGGTCTCTTTCCTTTCAACGCCCACACCACGCTTAAGCCATGCCCGTACTCGTCGTCGGATCGGTCGGTATCGACCACATCAAAACCCAGACCGAAGACCATCCCGAGCTCCTCGGCGGCTCGGCCAGCTACGCCGCCGTCTCCGCCAGCTTCTACGCCCCGGTCCGCCTCGTCGGCGTCGTCGGCAACGACTTCCCGGCGGCCCACCGCGCGCTCTACGCGGCGAAGGGGATCGACCTGGAAGGCCTCGAAGTGGCCGACGGGGCGACCTTCCGCTGGACCGGCCAGTACGAGGCCGACATGAATAACCGGAAGACCCTCTCCATCGCCCTCAACGTCTTCGAGCATTTCTCGCCGAAGATCCCGGCCTCCTACCGGGAGACCGAGTTCGTCCTCCTGGCGAACATCGCCCCGGCCCTCCAGTCGAAGGTCCTCGACCAGGTCGCGAAACCGAAGTTCGTCGTCGCCGACACGATGGACCTCTGGATCGAGATCGCCCGGCCCGACCTCCTCGCCCTCCTGAAGCGGATCGACCTCCTCGTCCTCAACGACAGCGAAGCCCGCGCCCTGACCGGCGAGACGACGGCGATCCTGGCCGGGAAGAAGCTCCTGGGTTGGGGGCCGAAGTTCGTCATCGTAAAGAAGGGGGAGCACGGCTCGATCCTCTTTTCGGCGGACAAGCTTTTCGTCCTCCCCGCCTTCCCTCTCGACGCGGTCTTCGATCCCACGGGCGCCGGGGATTGCTTCGTCGGTGCCCTCATCGGCTATTGCGCCAGCAAGGGGATGGCCGATTTCGCCACGCTGAAGGAAGCCCTGGTTCACGCGACCCTGGTCGCCTCCTTCAACGTCGAGGAGTTCAGCCTTCGGCGGCTGGAGACGCTGACGAAGGGGCAGATCGAGGCTCGCGCCACCGAGTTCCGCGAGATTGCCGGATTGGCGTAGTTCCGATCAGCTCACGCTTCGAGAAATCCAAGGAACAACTGCCGTAGGCCAACCGGATCGGGGCCGAGCGGCAGGATCGCCGAAAAGGGGCGGAGGAAGCGGACTCCCCTCACCTTGAGATGGACGAGGGTTCCCGCGTCGATCTCCATCGCGGTGCCGATCTTCGACACGAAGCCAAGGCCGCACCCGCCGATCACCATCCGCTTGATCGCCTCGGTACTAGGTAATTCCTGGATAATGTTCAGCGCCTCTTCCTTCATCTTTCGGCGTCGAAGTTCGGCTTCGACAGTCAGTCTGGTGCCGGAACCGAGCTCGCGGGAAATGATCGGCTCCCGGACGATCTCTTCGAGCGTGACGACCGCTTTCCCTGCCAGCCGGTGTCCCGGCGGCGCGACGACGATGATCTCATCGTCGTGGAAGGCATGGACGCGAAGGTCTCGGCGGCGGCACTCCATCTCGATGAGCCCTATCTCGATCCTTCGGGCAAGGAGGTCGCCGATGAC
>CAISZB010000250.1 GCA_903889845.1 uncultured Verrucomicrobium sp.
GCCGCCCGCGCCCGGATCGATACCCGGCTTCGCGCCTTCGAGCAGGCGACCTCGACGCAGATCCTCGTCGTCCTCTTCCCCCGGCTGGAGAGCGGCGGCGCGATCGAGGACGCCACCGTCCGGATGGCCCAGGCCTGGGGCGTGGGCCGCAAGGGGAAGGACAACGGCGCGATCCTCTTCCTCTTCGCGCAGGAGCACCGGATGCGGATCGAAGTCGGCTACGGCCTGGAAGGGGTTATCCCCGACGCCATCGCGAAGCGGATCATTTCGGAGCGGATCTCCCCCCGGCTCCGCGCGGGGGACTTCGACGGCGGCATCGAGGCCGGGGTCGATGCCCTGATCGCCTCGGCGAAGGGGGAACCGTTTGCCGGGAACGGGCGGACCGTCGGGCAGGACAAGGAGGAGCAAACCTCCAAAGGCCTCGGCGCGATTTTCCTCTTCGTCTTCATCGCCGTCCTCGGGCTCGTCAGCCGGATGAAGGTCGGCGGCGGACGCCATGTCGGCCAGCACTACACCTCGACGGGGGCCGCCCCCCTCGGCGGCGGATGGGGTTGGGGCGGCGGTAATTTTGGCGGGGGCGGGGGCGGCTGGAGCGGAGGCGGAGGGGGTGGTGGAGGATTCAGCGGGGGCGGCGGCGGCTTCGGCGGCGGCGGGGCGGGAGGAGGGTGGTGATGAACTGGCCCGTGCTCTTCCCCCACCGGCGGTTCCTGGCGCAGCTCGACCACGCCGCGATCGTCGGTGCCATCGGCGAGGCCGAGGCCCGGACCTCGGGCCAGATCCGTGTCTTCGTCACCCGGCACTGCGTCGGCAACGCCGAGAAAACCCTCCAGACCGCGCAAAAGAAATTCATCGTCCTGGGCATGGAGAAGACGGCGGCCCGCAACGCCGTCCTCCTCTTCGTCGCACCGGTCTCCCGGACCTTCGCCCTCGTCGGGGACGAGGGGATCCACGCGAAGCTGGGGGAGTGGGAGTGGGAGTCGATCGTCTCCGAGGCCGCCGCCTGCTTCCGCGAGGGCGATTTCCAAAAGGGGATCGTCACCGCCCTCGCCCGGATCGGCGACCACCTCGCAGCCCATTTCCCTCACGAGGAGGGCGGCACGAACGAGTTGCCCGATGCCGTCGAGAGCGACGACGCGCCCTTGGTCATCGTCCCGCCGAAGGCCGTCCCCCGCTCCTTCCTTCCCGCCTTCTTCCTCGCCGCGGCGGGGGCCCTCGTCGCCCTCCGCCTCCTGGCCCCGCCTGCGGAGGAGACGGGCCGCTTCCTCCTCTGCCGGGGCGGCCTCGACTGCGGCCCGCTCTTCCATGCGGGGTGGACGGCGTGGCTTCCCCTCCTGGGCCTCGGCGGGTATCTCCTCGAACTCGGCCTCCTCCTCGGGGCCTACTTCGCCCCGCCCCGGACTCTCTTCCTCTTCCGGCTCCTGAAGGGCCTGGCCCTGGTCGGTGCGGTGCTCTCCCTCGGGCTGATCGCCGGGCAACTCCTCGTCCTCCACGGCTTCTGCCTCCTGTGCGGCCTCTCGGCGCTTTGCTCCGTCGGCCTCGCCGTGGTCCTCTGGGGCCTCCCCGCTGCGACACCGGAGGAGGCGCCGAGGCAAACCGTCCTCGCCCTCGCGGGATGCCTCGCCCTTGCCTCCGTCGCCCTCGCCGAATACCTGCCGCCGCTCCACCTCCCGGCGTTCTCGACGAAGCCCCCTGCGTCGCTTCCCGCCCCCGTCCCGATCGAGATCGACCTCGCCGACGCGCAACTCCTCGGTTCCCCCACGGCCCCCGTCCGCCTCGTCGTCTACTCCGATTTCACCTGCTCCTACTGTGCCCGCCTCGCCCCGGTGTTGGCCCAGGTGGTGCGGGATTATGCCGGAGGGGGACAGGTCCTCTTCGCCTACAAGGATTTTCCGTTGCCCGATCATCCCCTGGCCCTCGCCTCCTCCCGGGCAGGCCGCTGCGCCGCCGCCCAGGGCCTCTTCTGGCCCTACCACGACGCCCTCTACCGCCTCGTCGCGGAAGGGGCGGAGGTGCTTTCCGAGGCGCAGCTCTTCGACGCCGCGCGGGCGGCGGGCCTCGACCTCGTCCGGTTCAAGGCCGATTACCAGAGCGGCCGGATGGACGCCTCGGTCCGGACCTCCTGCGAAGCCGCCCGCCGCCTCGGCATCGACGGCGCCCCCACCCTCTTCCTGAACGGCGTCTGTATCGGCGGGACGATCTCCTCTCCCGAGCTCCGCCTGAAGATCGCCGAGGCCCTCAAGCGGGAAGGCTCCGTCCCGCCTTCCTCTTCCTCTTTTGACAGCGCCGCCTCCGCGTGGCGATAATGGGA
>CAISZB010000251.1 GCA_903889845.1 uncultured Verrucomicrobium sp.
AAAGGCTTTCCATCAAGGCGCGAGCGGCGCGGTGTGTCCGTTGCGACACATAAGCCGCGAGCAACACCGAGGGAAAGCCTTTCCGGGCCAACCCTTCGGGCCGGGGTTCTACGCCCCACCCCCGTTGTTGCTCGTTCCTTGCGTATATTCATATATGCTGCGTCACTCGCGTCTAGGGGGAGGGGCGCAGCCCCTCCGGCGCGGCCCACCGGAATTCGTAGACAGACCCTGGAGAGACGCCGCCGATCAGGACGAGGTCACGCGATAAAAGGTGTCCCGGCGGGCGGGCTCGCGTCCGGCTTCGCGGATCGCCTTTTCCATCCGGGCGGAGGTTTGTTCCTGGGGGGTCTTCGAACCGGCCATGTGGAAGATGAGTTCCTCGCGGATGGTGCCGTGGAGGTCGTCGGCCCCGAAGCTCTGGGCGATCTGGGCGATCGACATGCCCAGGCTGACCCAGTAGGCGGTGAGGTGGGGGATGTTATCGAGGTAGATCCGGGCGACGGCGATGTTGCGGAGATCTTCCCGGCCGCCGACGCGGCGGAGGGTGGCGGAGAGCTGGTTGTTCTCCGGCTCGTAGGCGAAGGGGACGATGGCGTTGAATCCGCCCGTTTCGTCCTGCAGGTCCCGGAGGCGGCGGAGGTGGTCGACGCGGTGGCGGGCCTCCTCCAGGTGGCCGTAGAGCATGGTGCAGGTGCTGGTCATGCCCAGCTGGTGCCAGGTGCGGTGGACGTCGAGCCACTCCTCGGCGCTCTCCTTCCCCCGGCAGATGCGGTCGCGGATTTCGGGGTCGAAGATTTCGGCGCCGCCTCCGGTGAGGGAGTCGAGGCCGGCGTCCTTCAGGAGTTGGAGGGTTTCCCGGATCGGCTTCTTGGCGATCCGCTCGGCCAGGTGGCGGATCTCGACGGCGGTGAAGGCTTTGACCCGGAGGCCGGGGCAGGCGGCCTTGATGCCGGAGACCATTTCCAGATAGTAGGAGAAGGGGAGCTTCGGATGGAGGCCGCCGACGCTATGGACTTCGGTGAGGCCCTGGGCATGGGCTTCCTTCGCTTTCTCGACGACTTCGGAGACGGAGAGCTCGAACGCGCCGTCCTGTCCGGCGCGCCGGTAGAAGGCGCAGAACTGGCAGCTGAGGATGCAGACGTTGGAGTAGTTGAGGTAGCGGTTGAGGATGTAGGTGGTGACGTTGCCGTTGAGCCGTTCCCGGACGTGGTTCGCGAGCAGGCCGACGGCGTTCAGGTCGGGGCACTGGTAGAGGGCCAGGGCGTCGGCCTCGTCGATCCGTTCCCCGGCGAAGACCTTTTCGGCGATGGCGGAGAGGCCGTTTTGCTCGAAGGCGCGGGCGGTCAGAAGCGATTCCATAGGGAAAGAAGGGCGGAGGACAAGAGGAGCAAGCTTACCACAGCATTGATCTGGAAGAAAGCGGCATTGATTTTGCCGACGTCGCTGCTGCGGCTCCATTTTTGTTCCAAGACGAGGGCGACGGCGACGCCGACCATGGCGGCGAGCCACAGCCAGCCGAGGTGGGCGGCGAGGCCGAAGAGGAGGAAAAAGACCCAGGCCGCGCCGTGGAGGACGGTGGCGAGCCGGAGGGCGGCGGGGATGCCGTAACGGGAGGGGAAGGAGTGGAGACCGGCTTTCCGGTCGAATTCGGCATCCATCGTGGCGTAGATGAGGTCGAAGCCGAAGACCCAGGCGAGGACGCCGAGCATGAGAAGCCACGGCGCGGGGGTGGCGAGGGAGCCGGTGACCGCCGCCCACGCCCCGATGGGGGCGGCGCCGAGGGCGAGGCCGAGGAAGAGGTGGCAGTAGGCGGTGAAGCGCTTCGTGACGGAGTAGCCGAGGACGAGGAGAATGGCGACCGGGCAGAGGGCGGTGCAGAGGGGGTTCAGAAGCCAGGAGCCGACGGCGAAGAGGGCGAGGCTGACGAGGACCATCGCCTTGGCCGTCCCGGGGGTGACGAGGCGGCTGCGGTTGGCGGTGCGGGGGTTGAGTTTGTCCCAGTCCCAGTCGGCGAGGCGGTTGAAGGCCATGGCCGCCGTCCGGGCGGAGACCATGCAGAGGAGGATCAGCCCCAGGACGCGCCAGGAGGGGAGTCCCCGGGCGGCGACGAGCATCGCGATCAGCGCGAAGGGAAGGGCGAAGATGGTGTGGCTGAATTTGACGAATTCGAGGGCCGCCGCGATTTTTTTCCAGAGAGAGGTCATAACAAAAAGCCCCGCTCCTTCCCCGGAAGGGGGAACGACGCGGGGCGGCGGAAGGGGAGGGGCGTTACCGCTTGTCCGGGTTGTCGAGGCCGGACTTCACTTCATGGTAGTTGACGCCGACGTCGTGCCGCATCGGGGCGAAGGTGAAGGCCACGGCGAGGCCGATGAAAATCAGGCCGCCAAGGGCCCAGAGCAGGATGGTGCGGAGGGGTTCTTTAATCATGGCTGAGCAAAATGTAGTGATTTTTTACGGGGTGGCAAGAGGGGGTTATGATGGTAGGGTGCGATTGGAGCGTGACGATGCGGTTTTGCCTTCGAATCTTTCTTGTTCTCTATCTTATCGTTATCGTGTTTCTGTTTTGGATTCTCGCTCTTTCCAAAGATCCGTTTGCGACCATTCCAGCTGCCGCAGTGACGTTGCCTTGGAGCGTGCTGATCTGGGGGGTATTGCCGGATTCTTGGACCCAGGACAATTGGCCGCTGGCTCTGACGATCTTTGCTGTGTCGGGAGCGATTAATATCGCTATCCTGTGGGGCATAGCAGAGTGGGCTGGGAAGGTGGCAGAGTCGGAATCCGCCGCCCCCTCTGAAGCAGAAACGGGAAGAGAGGTGCCACGCCATTCCCAAAAGAGCGCAGGAGGGGAAGATAGTCGGGAGTGGTGACTTTCTGGAGTGGCAAGAGGGATGGGATGTGCTATGTTTGGCTCCGTGTCTGATCGGACTAGGCTTGTTTTAGTGGGGCTATACGGGAGTGCTGTCGTTCTCTCTCTGACGCTTGGCTACAAGGTCGATCCTTTTATTGGATTTTGGGCTGTGTTCTTAACTAGCCCTTTGAGTATGGCGGCATTGATTGCCGTTCAGGGAAAGCAAGGCTTCTGGGGTAGTCCTTTTGTCTGCCTAGTGCTTGTCCTGCTTTCCGGCGCGTTCAATGTCTGGGTCTTTGCGAGTCTTACGAAGAAAAAGAAGGAGTGATTCCGATGCGCTTGATTCTGCTAACCTGCCTGGCCTGTTACCTCTTTCTCTTGGGGGGATCAATTTTTCTGTGTTACTCCAGTCCGGGCGATGCCATGCGGGGAGTTCCGATGGGGTTGGTGACGTTTCCGTGCAGTTGGGTGATTTTATTTGTGCTACCCCATGCGTGGACGGAAAACAATATGCCCCTGTTTTATGGGGTCGTGATTGTTTCGGGCCTCATCAATGCGACGGTGATCGGGTTGATGCTGCCTAAAAGGCCGAGAAAGACGGAATAGCCTTTCCTTGATCCCGGAGGGATCGAAGCCGGTAGCCGGTGGTTGAGGGCGAAGCCCGACACCACCGGTATAAATCGGTGTGGTGATTCGACCCCGGCAAGGGGTCGCAGAGAGCGACCGAGGTGCGCCCCGGCGAAGCTCAAAGAAGGGCGATCTCGATTTCGGGGCGAATTTTTCCCCTGTTTTAATCCGATGGTGCCGGAGTTTGCATTCCTTAACCACCGGCTACCGGCTGGCACCCCTCCGGGGTGCGGGGATCAATTCAAATACCGGGGGTCGTATTGAACGCCCGCTTTGTCGAGCATCTCGATCCATTCTTCGTGGAAGGATTTCGTCCGGTGATGTTCTTCCTGATGGGAAATGTATTTCCAGACCGATTCCCGGGCGGAGGCGCTGACGGTGAAGGCGGCGTAGCCTTCCTGCCAAGCGAAGGAGGGGGAGCCGATTTCTTCACGGACCCAATGGGAGGAGGCCTTTTTCAGTTCGCGTATGAAATCGGCGAGGCAATGGGTCGCCTTCAATCCGACGAGGAGGTGGATGTGGTCGGCCATGCCGCCGACTTGATCCGAATGGCCGTCCAAGCCGCGCACGGCTCCTCCCAGATAGTCGTGGAGGCGGAGTCTCCAGGCGGCGGCGATGAGCGGTTCTCGGTTTTTTGTTCCGAAAACCAGGTGGTAGTGGAGGCTCAGATGGGTCGAGGGCATGCGATGACGCTATCTGGCACCCCTCCAGGGTGCAAATCGTGGGGAGCGATAAACCGGTGGTGTCGGCCTTTGGCCTCAACCACCGGCTACCGGCTTCGATCCCTTCGGGATCGCAGGGGCGATCAATGCCCGGGCGGGTCGGCATGGAGCTGGACTTGGCCTTTGCCTTTGATGATTTTGCCGATGGCGTGGCCTTTGGTGAGCTTGAGCACCTTCGGGGCGTCGGCCCTGGAGACGACGATGACCATGCCGATGCCCATGTTGAAGACCTGGTAGGGCTCGGCGCCGACGATGTCGCCCTCGTTGACGAGGTATTGGAAGAGGGGGGGGATGGCCCACGACTCGATGTTGATCCGGGCATCGACGGTCTTCGGCAGGATGCGGGGAAGGTTGTCGATGAGGCCGCCTCCGGTGATGTGGGCGAGGCCCTTCACCTTGGCGATCTGGTGGACCTTGCGCAGGAGGGGGAGGTAGTTGATGTGGACGGCGAGGAGGAGTTCGCCGAGGGACTTCTTTTCCCCGGGGATGTGGCTGTCGAGGGTGAGCTTCAGCTTGTCGAAGAGGATGCTGCGGGCCAGGGAGTAGCCGTTGGTGTGGAGGCCGGAGGAGGGGAGGCCGATGAGGATGTCGCCGGGGCGGATGGTCTTGCCGTCGAGGATTTTTTTCCGCTCGACGACGCCGACGATGGTGCCGACCAGATCGTAGTCGGTGCCGTGGTAGAGGCCGGGCATCTGGGCGGTTTCCCCGCCGATGAGGGCGGCGCCGACTTTTTTGCAGCCGCGGACGAGGCCGCCGAGGATGGCCTGGAAGCGGGCGGGCTCGAGCTTGGCGGTGCCGACGTAGTCGAGGAAGAAGAGGGGCTCGGCCCCGGTGACGGCGATGTCGTTGACGCAGTGGTTGACGAGGTCTTCGCCGATGGTGTCGTGGCGGTCGGCCATCTCGGCGACGCGGAGCTTCGTCCCGACGCCGTCGATGCTGCTGACGAGGACGGGGTCTTTGAGGCCTTTGAACGCTCCCATCTTGGCCGAAAAAAGTCCTCCAAAGCCGCCGATGGCGCTGAGGACTTCGGGGCGGCGGGTGCTGGCGACGATCTTGCCGATGCCGCTTTTGACTTGGTTGCCGAGGTCGACGTCGACGCCGGCGGCGCTGTACTTCTTCATGGGGAAAACGGGGATGAGGTTTAAAGGAGGCGGGTCTGCCGGACGTCGGTCTCGGTGACGAGGGGGTCGGTGGTGCGCTGGGGCTGGTGGCCTTCGAGGGTCAGCTTGGTCAGCTTCTCGTCGACGGCAATGGGGTGGCTGCCGGTGAAGCAGGCGAGGCAGAATTGGTCGCTGGGGATGCGGCAGGCGCGGACCATGCTATCGACGTCGAGGTAGCCGAGGGAGTCGGCACCGAGGTATTTCTTGATCTCGTCGCGGGTCATCTGGTTGGCGATGAGGTCTTTCTTGTCGGGGAAGTCGATGCCGTAGTGGCAGGGGAAGCGGTGCGGGGGGCAGCTGATGCGGATGTGGACTTCCTTGGCCCCGGCTTCGCGGAGGTTGACGACGCGGGCGCGGGCGGTGGTGCCGCGGACGATGGAGTCGTCGATGACGATGACGCGCTTGCCCTTCACCGATTCCTTGATGAGGTTCAGCTTCACGCGGACGCCGAAGTTGCGGATGAGCTGGGTGGGCTGGAGGAAGGTCCGGCCGATGTAGTGGTTCCGGACGAAGGACTGGGCGTAGGGGATGCCCGATTGCTCCGCGTAGCCGAGGGCGGCGTAGTTGCCGGAGTCGGGGACGGGGACGACGATATCGGCGTCGACGGGGTGGAGTTTGGCCAGTTCCATGCCCATGCGGATGCGGGCCTCGCTGACGTTGATGCCGGAGAGGCTGCTGTCCGGCCTGGCGAAGTAGACGAATTCGAAGACGCAGAGGGCCTTCGAGGGGAGATCGACGTAGGGCTTGATGGAGCGGAGGCCCTGGTCGTTGATGATGACGATTTCGCCCGGCTCGACGTCGCGGACGAACTCGGCATGGATGAGGTCGAAGGCGCAGGTCTCGCTGGAGAGGACCCAGGCGCCGTCGAGTTTGCCGAGGGAGAGGGGGCGGAAGCCGAAGGCGTCGCGGGCGCCGATGATCTCGTTCTCCCCCATGATGACGATGGAGAAGGCGCCCTGGATGCGGGTGAGGGTCTGGATGAGGCTGCTGTCACGGCTCGTGGCGTTCGGCTTCGCCATGAGGTGGAGGATGATCTCGCTATCGGTGGTGGTCTGGAAGATGGAGCCTTCGTTCTCCAGCTCGGCCCGGAGGAGGTGGGCGTTGACGAGGTTGCCGTTGTGGGCGACGGCGAGCTGCCCTTTGGAGCAGGTGACGGTGATCGGCTGGGCGTTCTTGATGTGGCTGGAGCCGGTGGTGGAGTAGCGGACGTGGCCGATGGCGCGGCTGCCGATGAGGTCCTTCAGGCTTCCCTCGTTGAAGACCTGGGAAACCAGTCCCATGCCGCGGTGGACTTTGAAATCGGCCCCGTTGCCGGTGGAGCTGACGATCCCGGCGCTTTCCTGTCCCCGATGCTGGAGGGCGTAGAGGCCGTAGTAGGTCAACTCTGCCGCGTTGGGGTGGCCGAAGATGGCGAAGACCCCGCATTCATGGGAAGGGTAATAGGGCGATTTCATCGGGGTCAGGAGACGGGACAACGCAGGGCCGGTTTCATTTGTGAAAATCGTGTGACGAAAAGGGGAATGAGGCGGGCCACTTTAGCTAAGATTTTGCGGGGGAGTAAAGGGTGGTTTTGTGGGGGGTGTGCGAAGTTGTGGGTGATG
>CAISZB010000252.1 GCA_903889845.1 uncultured Verrucomicrobium sp.
CCACCGGCTAATGGCTTTGACCCTTTCAGGGTCATCGGAATCCATGCGTCTACGTGATATGAAAACGCTCTAGCCTACAGGTCCGACCGAAGGAATGACGTCCGCTTCGGATAGAGGATGTCCGCTGCTTCCAACCCGCTTGGGAGGATTCACGATGGGATGGGGCTTACTGAACGTGACTTGGCATTGCCAGCCTACTCGAACCTCAGTGCCTCGATCGGCTTCAGGCGCGAGGCCTTGCGGGCGGGCCAGAGGCCGAAGGCGATGCCGATGCTGGCCGAGGAGACGGCGGCGAGCAGGACGGCGAGCCAGGAGATGGGGAGGGAGAAATCGATCAGGAGGGAGGCCACGGCGATGATCGCCCCGCCGATGGTGATGCCGCCGATGCCGCCCAGCAGGCTGATCGTCACCGATTCGATGAGGAACTGGGAGAGGATGTCGCGGCCCCTGGCCCCGAGGGCTTTCCGCAGGCCGATCTCGCGGGTCCGTTCGGTGACGGAGACCAGCATGATGTTCATGATGCCGACGCCCCCGACGAGCAGGGAGATCGCCGCGACCCCGGCCAGCAGGACGCCCAGCATGTTGATGATCGACATCATCGTCTGCTGCACGGAGGCGAAGTTGTTGATCCGAAAAGAAGACCCTTGGGAAGGGGTCGGCGGATACTCGGCGGAGAGCACCCGCTCCACGCCGGCTTCGGCCGTCTGGATGCCTTCCGCGGTGGCGGCCCGGAGGTCGATGGAATCGACGTAGTTCGTCCCCTCCAGGCGGTGCATGACGGTGGCGAGGGGGGCCAGGATCGTGTCGTCCTCGTCGCGCGGGCCGCTGGAACCCTTCGGCTTGAGGACGCCGACGACCTGGAAGATGACGCGGTTCACCTTGATGTATTCCCCGACCGGGTTGCGGGTGCCGAAGAGCTCCTTCACCACCGTCATGCCCAGCAGGGCGACGCGGTTGCGGGCCTGGTCGTCGCTGTCGTCGAAGGCGCGCCCGACGAGGACTTCGGCCGAGTGGACGGCGAAGTAATCGGGGGTGGAGCCGGTGACTTCGGTGTTGGCGTTGTTGTCCCCGTAGACGACCTGGGCGCGGACGCGCACCACGGGCGCGGCGGACGCGACTTCGGGAACGCCTTCGAGGATCCGGGCGGCGTCGGTCCGCTTCAGGCGGCTGACGCTGCCGGCCTCCAGCTTGACGCCGGAGACGATCCGGGGGGCCGGCTGCACGAAGAGGAGATTGGAGCCGAGGGAGGTGATCTGCTTGGAGATGGCGTCGCGCGCCCCCGTCGCCAGGGCGAGGACGATCATGACCGCCGCGACGCCGATGACGATGCCCAGGGTGGAAAGGCCGGAGCGCATCTTGTTCCGCAGCAGGGAGAGGATCGCCTGGCGGAAGTAGGTGCGGAGGTCGATCAGCAGGATCGAGGCCGTCCGCTTCCAGGACGGGGGTGCCGGGGCTTCCACGGGGGCGGGGGCGGGGGCCGTCCCGGCCTCGCGCCGGGGGGGCGGGGCGGCGGTCGGGGACGTCGCCTCGTCGGAGAGGATCTGGCCGTCCTTCACGCGGATGATCCGCCTGGCGTGTTGGGCGACGTCGGGTTCGTGCGTGACCAGGATGACGGTGATGCCTTCGTCGTTGAGCCGTTTCAGGAGGGCCAGGATTTCCTCGCCGCTGGCGGTGTCGAGGTTGCCCGTCGGCTCGTCGGCCAGGATCAGGCTCGGGTTGTTGATGAGGGAGCGGGCGATGGCGACGCGCTGCTGCTGGCCGCCGGAGAGCTCGTTGGGCCGGTGCTGGAGGCGTCCTCCCAGGCCGACGAGGCCCAGGAGCTCCTCCGCCGAGGCCGTCCGGGCCCCCGGTGCCGCGTAGAGGAGGGGCAGGCGGACGTTGTCCAGGGCCGAGGTCCGGGAGAGGAGGTGGAACTGCTGGAAGACGAAGCCGATCCTGCGGCTCCGCTCCTGGGCGAGTTCGTCCTCGCTGAGCCGGGCCACCTCGCGCCCCGCCAGCCGGTAGGAGCCGGTGTCCGGCACGTCGAGGAGACCCAGGACGTTCATGAGCGTCGACTTGCCGGAGCCGGACGGCCCCATGATGGCCACGAATTCCCCGTCTTCGATGCGCAGGGAGACGTTCCGAAGCGCGTGGACGTCGTCGCCCCCCATCCGGTAGGTCTTGGAGACGTCCCGGAGCTCGATCATGAGCCCCCCCCTCCGGGAGGCGGTCCGGCGTTTTTCGACGGGGCCGGAAGCAGGCCCTTGGGCGAGGCGGCGTTCAGATTGGTCTGTTTGACGAGGACGACGTCGTTCTCCTTGAGGCCGGAGACGACCTCCACCTGCTTCCCGTCGTTGATCCCGAGGGTGACCGGTTGGAGGTGCGAGGCGGAGGCGTCGGCGTTGGTGGCAAGGCGGACGGTGTCCTTCCCCCCCTCGCGGCTGACGGCGAGGGCGGGAATCAGCAGCGCGTTCTCCCGCTCTTCCAGGACGAACGTCAGGTCGACCGTCATGCCGCTGCGCATGTAATCGGGCACCTGGTCGGGCAGGATGTCGATCTCGTACGTGGTGACGTTGTTGACGGTGGTCGAGTTGTAGGCGATCCGCTCGACGTGGCCGGTGAAGGTTCGGGTGGGGTAGGCGTCGAGGATCATCTCGACCTTCTGGTTGAGGGTGATCTTCGAGAGGTCGGTCTCGTCGAGCGAGGCGGCCACGATCAGGTGGTCGGACATGGTGAAGACGGTGTCGCTGGACGTGACGGTCTGGCCGGGGACCAGGGTCTTGCCGATGATGGTCCCGTCCAGCGGCGCGACGAGCGCGGCGGGCTTGTAGAAGTCCTCCCACTTCTCCAGCTCCTTCTTCCCCTTCGTCCGCGCGACGTCGAGCAGGGCGGCCCGCTCCGTGGAGCTCATCCAGGCCAGGACCTGCCCCTTCTTCACCGGGTCCCCGATGGCGACCAGCACCTCTTCGGACCGCCCGTTGACCTGCGGTTTGATGGCCAGTTGGTTCTCGGGCTGGACGGTTCCCGTGGAGAGCACCGTCCGCCGGATGCTTCCGCGCGTGACGGTCACGGGATCGTACACGGCCTTCGCCTCGCCCGAGGTGGCGACGTGGTGGCAGGCCAATAGGCCAAGGCCGAGGCCGAGCGCGGCGGCGAGCAGCAGTCCGGCGAGTTTCCAATGCTTCATGGGATCGATCCTTTTCCCTGGGCATACTCCCAGTTGGCCTCGGCGATGACGGCGTCGCGTCGGCCTTGCAGTTCCTGTTTCTCGGCGGTCACGAGGTCGTTTTCGATCAGGTTGAAATCGGTGTACGAGATCAGCCCGTCGGAGTATTGCCCCTCGCCGATCTCCGCGCGGACCTTCTGGGCCGCGACTGTGTCCTGGTAGACCCCCACCGCCTCGATGTCCCCGAGCAGCGTCGAGTGGTTCTTGGCCAGGGTGTAGGCGGAGGAATCGTCGTTGCTCTTCAGGTTGGCCAGGGCCTGGCGCAACTGGGCCTCGGCCGATTTGACGTCGAAGTAGGTTTTCCCCCCGCTGAAGATGGGGAGGGAGGCGCTCAGGTCGGCGCTCCAGCCGCCGGAGTTGGGGAAGAAGCGCTGATCCTGCCGCTCCCACGTGAACCCGGCGCTCACCGTCGGCTGGTAGCCGGCCTTGGCGATGGTAATCCCGGCGCGGGAAGATTCCGTGTTCCATATCTGCTGGAAGTGGTCCGGCGTCTCCGTGGAGAGTTGGTCGAAGTTGGGCGAATCGGGCGGCGTCTGCGTGGCGAGCGTGCCCATGGCGGAGAAGGTCTTGGCGGTCATCACTCCCATGACCTGGGCCAACTGGCGCCGGGAGACTGACACGTTGCGCTCGGCGTTGTGGAAGTCGAGCACGGCCTGCCGGTAGTTCGACTCGCTCAGCATCCAGGAGCCCTTGTTCTCCCGGCCTCCGTCGTACTTGAGGTGGATCAGGTCGGCGTCGGAGCGGCGGCGCCGGACGATATCCTTCGTGAGGGTCAGCAGCTCCTGCGCGTAGAGCATCTGGGCGAAGGCGCTTTTGAGGTCGTAGCTGATGAGGGACTTCTTCACCACGAAGGCCGCGATCTGGGCGTGGTAGTTCGCCTTCGCCTGGGAGACGTTCCCCGGCGTCAATCCGCCGTCGTAGAGCGTCTGACTCACGGTGATGGCGGCGGTGTACTGGTGGAGCATGCTGCTGCTCCCGCCGAAGGCCCCCGTGGTTCCGCCGGTGCCGGAGGACGAGGACGCGGAACCGACGGCGGTGCCGTTCGACGAATGGTTGTAGGCCCCCTCCGTCGTCGCCGTCACCTGGGGGTAATAGGCGCTGTAGCTCCCCCCGAACTTCGCCTCGTAGCTGCGGAGCGACTCGTGGGAGGCGACCAGATCGGGGTTGTTCACCGTCGCGATGCGCACGCACTGCTCCCACGTCAGCGACTCCGGGATCTCCTGGGCCCGGAGCGCGGTTGCGCCGAGCAGGGCGGCGGCCAGCATGCTGCAAGCGATCTTCATCGGGAGTCTGTCACGGTGCCGACGGCAGGCGGGAGGGAGGCTGTCCCGGCATGCCTCCGCGAGTTTGAAGGTCCTCGTCCCTTTCCTTGCGGAGCTTCGCCCAATCGCCCTTCTGATCCGGCGTCAGCACCTCGGAGATCCGATTGTCCGTCTCGTCGGACAGGTCCCGGAATTGCCGGAGGGATTGCAGGCGGAGGCTCTCCGTCCGATGGACGAAATCGGACACGATCGGGTGGATGGTTTCCTGCTGCCCGGGCAGCAGGTGAAGGCGCCGCCCCAGGAAGGACATCAGACTCTCCTCCATCTGGTCCGGCGGGGGCGGGGAAAAAAGGAAGGGCCGGGAATAGCCTTCGAGCAGCGCCCCGGAAACGCCCCCGAAGAGGAACATCGCAATCAGGGAGAGGAGCAGCTTGGTGTTGGCCTCTTTCATCAGAGCCTTTCCCACGGGAGCGTGGAGTTGACGAGGTTGAGGGCGTTGCGGTAGGGGCTTTGCGGATGGAGGAAATAGAGCATGAGGCTGACGGCCATGAGGGCCGTCCCGAGGCCCAGGGCCCGGAGTAGGATGCCGTTGCGCAGGGAGGCATCGGACTCCCACCCGTCCTCCCGCAGCGTCCGGATCACGCGCTGGGCGAGCCAGGGGGAGGGCGCGGCGACGGAGGGACAGGCCTGGCGGGCTCCCTGCAGGAGCCGGTCGATTCGAGAGTCGGGTGTATTCATATCGCGTTTTCTTTCGATAGTTTTCCATACCGGGCGCGCATCTTCTCGCGGGCCCGGCTTAGGCGCATGTTGACGGCCCCGGTCTTCAGCCCCGTCGCCGCGGCGGCTTCCTCGCCGGAAAAGCCTTCCAGATAGACGAGCCGCACCAGGAGCTTTTCCATCGGACGAAGGGGGGACACCAGGGCCTGGACCAGGTCCCGGGCCGCCATTCCCAGGGCCGGATCGAGGTTGTCGTCGGAGGCGGCCAGCGCCTCGACGACCTGGGCCTCCTGCTCCGAGAGATCGGCCAGGCTCACTTCGGGACGGTGTTTCTCCCGGCGGATCGCGTCCATGCACGCGTTGACGGCGACGCGCGAGACCCAATGCCGGAAGGGAACCTGGCCGGAAAAGCGATCCAGGCCCCGGAAGACCTTCGTCAGGATAGCCTGGACGAGGTCTTCCTCGTCGTTTCGACGGGAGGCGTTGGAGCGGGCGATCTTGAAAACCAAGGGATACATGTAGTCGATCAAGGCGCGCATGGCGGTCTCTTCCCCTTGTTTCACCCGATCCAGGCAAGCCGGTATGTCCGAATCGGTCAGTTGAAGACTATCCAATGTCGCTCCTCTAATGAATAAGACGTCCCTGTCGGTTTATTTCTAACAAAAATAATCGTAAATTTTCGGGTAGGCCAGAGCAGGCCGCTTCGGAGAGGCGGCCTGGGGAATATCGGATCCTACAATTTTGCCGCTCCCCTCGGCCAAGCCCAAGACACGGCAATCAGGAGCAATCCGTGATAAAGGCAGCCCGGCCCGCTGAACGCGGGCGGGAAATCGAGCCTGGCGAAATAGAGGCCGTCGACGATGAAATGGAGGAGGGCGAGCCAGCCCAATCCGAGGCCCCGGAGGCGCAGGCCTGACCAGGCCAGGCCGAAGAGAAAGATGGCGGGCCAGGCCGAGATCGGCTGGGCTTGGAGGTGGAAGACAGCGAACAGCGCCGATCCTCCGAGGAGTGAAATCGGAAAACCGAAGCGGGAGGCCAGTCCGTGGAGAATCCCGCCGCGGAAGGCGTACTCCTCGAACAGCACGACGGGGAGCGTCGCCGCGAGGCCGATGAGGGCGAGGCCGAGGGGCCACGCCGGGCCTTGGCCGAAGACGAAGGTGCGGAGGCTTTCCGCGCCGACGAGGAGAAGGGCTGGGAGGAGGAATCCCCGGCCCTTTGCGGGAAAAGCGAAGTCGAACGGAACCGCGTTCCCCCAGCGCCGCCGGTTGCATTCCCGCAGCGCGAGGAAGGCGGCGAGGCGGGGTAGGCACATCAGCGCATCGCGGCGGGACCACTCGGCGTCGGTGTGGGCGGGAAGATCGCCGTAGATCCAATAACGCACCGCCATGTAGCCGAGGACGATGAGAAGCGTGTCCCGGAGAATGGGGAGAGGCGCTCTCACGGTAGACGATGCGGCGTGCCTATGGCTGGCGCCAAGACTACGGCGCCTGCTTATTCCGCCGCCGGGGCTCCTTCCCCTTGTCCTTGTCGGTCATCTTCTCCTTCCAGACCCAGCGGACGGGGCAGCCTTCGAGGGGGAATTTGTCGCGGAGCTGCAACTCGATGTACCGGCGGTAGGCGGGGGTGAGGAGGCTGAAGCTGTTGATGAAGGCGAGGATGGTGGGGGTCGGGTGGGGCTGGGTCTCGTCGATCTGGTGGGTGGCGTAATAAATTTTGAATCGGCGGTTGTTCACCAGCGGCGGGGCGTATTTCTGTTGGGCCTTCTGGAGGAGGTCGTTCAGTTCCGAGGTGGAGATTTTCGTCCGGCGGTTCTTTTCGATCTTCTCGACGGTCTTGAGGATGGTCTCGACCCGCTCGCCGGTCTTCGCGCTGCCGAAGAGGATGGGGGCGTGTTCGAGGAAGAAGAGGTCCTGCCGGATGTTGGCGGTGAATTCGAGTTCCTTTTTCCGGCTGGCGTCGCCCTGCTCGCGGACGAGGTCCCACTTGTTGACGAGGATCATGACGGGGCGCATGGCCTCGTCGATCAGGCCGCCGATTTTCTTGTCCTGCATGGAGACGCCTTCCATGGCGTCGAGGACGAGGACGCAGACGTTGGCCCGGTTGATGGTGTGGACGCTGCGGCCCGTCATCTTCGCCTCCAGGGGGTCGCGGACCTTCCGGTGCTGGCGCATCCCGGCGGTGTCGATGAGGGTGAAGAGGCGGTTCTTCCACGCGAAGGGGACGTCGATGGCGTCGCGTGTGGTGCCGGAGATGGGGCTGACGATGGTGCGGTCGTCCTCCAGGAGGGCGTTGACGAGGGACGATTTGCCGACGTTGGGCCGCCCGAGGAAGGCGAGGCGGATCGGCTGGTCGGCCTTGGAGGGGCGCTCCGGCTGTTCGGCGTTCCCTTCGCCCCAGGGGGCGACGAGGGTCTCGATCAACTCGCCGATGCCGAGGCCGTGGGCGGAGGAGACGGGGAGGACGTCGGGGAAGCCGAGGCGGCGGAATTCCTCGCTCCGGTTTTCGAGCTCGGGGACGTCGAGTTTGTTGACGACGAGGATGACGCGGCGGTTCTCGATGGCGGGGGCGTGCTCGCTCCCGTCGCCCGCCTTTTTCTTGGAGCCTTTCTTCCCGGTCTTCGTCCGGAGGCGCCGGGCGATTTCCTGGTCGAGGGGGGTGAGGCCGTCCCGGCCGTCGACGACGAAGAGGATGTCCTGCGCCGTCTCCAGCGCGATGACGACCTCGTGCTCGATCGCCTCGGCGAAGCCTTCCTTGTCGCCGAGGCCGATGCCGCCGGTGTCGAGGAGCTCGAAGGTGTGGCCGGCCTGGTGGCAGAGGTGGGAGATGCGGTCCCGGGTCACGCCGGGCTGGTCGTGGACGAGGGAGATCTGTTTCCCGGTGAGGCGGTTGAAGAGGGCCGACTTGCCGACGTTGGGACGTCCGACGATGGCGACGGTGCGGGTGGGGACCATATTTTTTTGGGATGTCAGACCGGTTTGGAGTGGTCCCCGGCGTTGAATTGGGCGGTGCCGTCCCGGATGTAGAAGACGGCGGAGGCGAAGGTGAAGAGGCCGGCGATCCAGCAGAGGAGGACGACCCACGGCAGTTTCAGGAGGGCGGCGCAGATGGTGGCGAAGACGAAGACGGTGGAGACTTTTCCGGTCCAGTGGGGGCGGACTTCGAGGGCGTGGTGGAAGTAGTGGAGGAGGAAGGCCCCGACGGCGAGCATGATGTCCCGGCTGACGACGAGGAGGGGGAACCAGAGGGGGAAATGGGGAAGGGACTGGAAGCGGATGAGGCTGAGGGAGAGTAGGGCGGTGAAGGTGAGGAGCTTGTCGGCGGTGGGGTCGAGGACGGCGCCGAGGCGGGTCTTCTGGTTGCAGTGGCGGGCGAGGTAGCCGTCGACGCCGTCGGAGATCGCCGCCGTGAGGAAGATCCCGAACGCGAACCACCGCAGCCCCTCTTCCGGCGCGCCGCGCTGCTCCGAGGCGGAGTAATAGAGCAGCGCCCCGAGGAAAACCGGGATCAGGACGATGCGGAAGAGGGTGATGCGATTCGCCCAAGTCATACTGTTTTATCCGGGGAACTGCGCCAAGGCCCGGTCGGTCCGGGCGAGGGTGCGGTCCTTCCCGAGGACTTCGAGGAGGTGGTAGAGGCTGGGGCCGACGGAGCGGCCCGAGACGGCGAGGCGGACGGGGTGGATGTAGACGCCGACTTTCTTCCCCTGCGCGGCGGCGAGGGTCTTGAATCGGTCCTCCAGCGCGGCGGAGCTGAAGTCGGAAGCTTCGGCCAAGGCGGCACGGAGGGTCTTCAGGTTGGCGAGGCCTTCCGGGGTGAAGACCTTCGCGACGGCGGCGGGGTCGAAGGCGTAGTCGTCCTTGAAGAAGTAGGCGAGCCAGTCGCCGAGTTCTTTCCCGAGTTTGACCTTCTCCTGGACGATGGCGAGGGCGGCGCGGAAGTAGGCGGCGTCGTAGCTCTCGCCGAGGATGCCCTCGCGACGCAGGATCGCGGCGGCGAAGGGCTCCAGGCGGTCGAGAGTGGCGGCGCGCATGTACTCGCCGTTGATCCAGTAGAGCTTGTTCAGGTCGAAGCGGGCGTTGCTCCGGTTGATCTGGGGGAGGTCGAATTTCTCGATGACCTCTTCCAGGGGCACGACTTCCTTGTTCTCCTTCGGCGACCAGCCGAGGAGGCAGAGGAAGTTGCGGACGGCCTCGGGGAGGTAGCCGTTGGCGATGTAGTCGCCGATGGAGGCGCCCTCGTCGCGCTTGCTCATCTTCGATCCGTTCGTGTTCAGGATGAGCGGGATGTGGCCGTAGCGGGGCGGCGTCGCGCCGAAGGCCTCGAACAGGGCGAGGTGCTTCGGGGTGTTGGAGAGGTGGTCCTCGCCGCGGATCACGTGGGTGATCTTCATCTCCAGGTCATCGACGACGTTGACGAGGTGGAAGACGGGGGTGCCGTCCTTGCGCTGGATGACGAGGTCGGGGTCCATCGTCCGGTCGAAGGTGACATCGCCGCAGATGAGGTCGGGGACGGTGATCGGGGTCTTCGGGATGCGGAACTTGACGGCGCCCTCGTGCTCGTAGGCCTTCCCCTCGGCGAGCAGTTTGTCGACGTATTGCTTGTAGATCGCGCCGCGCTGGCTCTGGAAGTAGGGGCCATGGTCGCCGACGGTGGTGCCGTCGGTCTGCGGGCCCTCGTCCCAGTCGAGGCCGAGCCACTTCAGCCCCTCGAAAATGATCGCGACGGCCTCGGGCGTGTTCCGGGCGGCGTCGGTGTCCTCGATGCGGAGGACGAACTTCCCGCCGGTGTGCCGGGCGTAGAGCCAGTTGAACAGGGCGGTGCGGGCTCCCCCGATGTGGAGGAGGCCGGTGGGGGAGGGGGCGAATCTGACGCGAACTTCACTCATCGAGGGAAATTAGCGATCCGGGGGGAGCCGCGCCAGCTTCAAATCGGCGGGGGGAGGGTGGCTTTTATGGCTTGCTTCCCTGGAGCGCAAGCGGTCTCGTTGGAGTGTGAAGATGGCGGTCTTGAGTCTCCTTTTCTTTTCCATGGGGGTGGCGGTTCGGGTGGGGCTGGCCGATGACTGGGTTCCCACGCCTCCGGATGCCCCCTTGCCGGACGATGCCGTGACGGTGATCCGCTGCGCATGGCCGGAAACGACGAAGCTGGCGGCTCCTTACACCTTTTCGGAGGATTTCACGGCGGCGGCGGGGAATTATTCCTACAAAGTGTATGTTCCGGCAGGGTATTCCACGCATCCCGATTGGAAGTATCCGGCGTTTTTTGTCATGTCGCCCAACGGGAATGCCGATCTGGGGACGCTCAAGGATCGGGCCCGCGAGGAGGGCTGGGTGATCGTCCTTTTGGTGGAGGCGAAGAATGGGGCGTGGGGGACGATCTATGGGGACATGCTGGCGGCGCACGCCGATGCGGTCCAGCGACTCCGGATTCAGGAGGGACTGAAGTTCGCGACGGGATTTTCGGGTGGAGCGAGGGGGACGTCGATGCTGACTCAGATTTGCCCCGGCTTCGCGGGGGAGCTGCTGCAGGGGGCGGGCTTTGCCTTCAATGACGTCAAGGGGCATGCCGGTTTCAATGTGTTGGCTCTGCCGAAAACGGGTCCCTATTCGGTTTTTCTAGGCATGGGGACGAGGGACGAAAATCAAAAGGAAGTGGCCAATCTGCAACGGGCCTTGGGATCGGTCCCCTTCAGGATGGAAACCTTCGAGGGCGGCCACCAATGGAGCCCTCTGGAAATCGTGAGGGATGGGGTGGATTGGCTTCTGGATCAAACGCTGACGGGGCGCGAGATGGGCGACGAGATGCGCCCCTTTGCGCTTCGGCATTTCGATTATCTCGCCGGACATCTGGAAGCGGAAGCCGACGGAGGGAATAAGACAGAGCGGATCAAGGAGGCGATCCGCTTGGCCGACAAACTGGGCCTGGATGGCGACGAGGCGCGGGCGGCAAAGGTCGCCGCCTTGAAGGCGTTGCTCGACAAATAACGATCTATTTTCCCTGCGTCCTGAAGCAGATCCCGACGCCGACGGTGGCAGCGGTGCCGAAGAAGACGCGCCAGGGGAAGGCGATGAGGGGGAGCCAGCCGGGGCGCGTCGGGGGGGTGCCGCCGCAGAGGGTGATGACGTCTTCGGGGAGGCCGCTGAGGACGGCGACGGCGACGAAGCCGGCGGCCATGGCCCAGAGGTTGCCCCGGTCGTTGCCCCGGGTCTTCGTGAAGAGGCCGAGGAGGAAGACGCCCAGGAGGGAGCCGTAGGTGTAGCCGAAGATGCCCAGCACGATGGGAAGGATGCGGGTGCCGGGGAAGCGGACGACGGCGTAGGCGGTGGCCGCGCCGATGACGGTGAGGGCGAGGGCGAAGCCGACGGTGGCGAGGCGGGCGATGCGGAGCTGGTGCTTTTCGGTGCCCGGCTTGATTCGGAACCAGAAGTCGCGGCAGAAGCTGGTGGCGAGGGCGTTGAGGGCGGTGCTGAGGGAGCCCATCGCGGTGGCCAGGAGCCCGGCGACGAGGAGGCCACGGAGGCCGGGCGGGAGCTGGGTGAGGATGAAGTAGGCGAAGACGTGGGCGTTTTTCTGCGGGAGGCGCGGATCGGGATGGTACTGGTAGAAGGCCCAGAGGAGGATGCCGATGGTGAGGAAGGCGAGGACGATGGGGGCGTCGATCAGGCCGGAGAGGATGACGGCGCGGCGGCTCTCGCGGTGGTCCTTTGCGGTGAGCATCCGCTGGACGGCGTCCTGGTCGGTGCCGTGGGTGGCCAGGGTGATGAAGGTGGAGCCGATGACGGCGGCGAAGATCGTGTATTCGTTGCCCAGGACGGCGACGATGTTTTCCCACAGACCCGCGCCGGGGCGGGTGCTGAAGCCGCTGGCGAAGAGCTTCAGGTCGTCGGCCCCGGTGAGGAGGGCGCGGGCGCCGTGCCAGCCTTCGGGCATCTTCGAGAGGAGGACCCAGAGGGTGCCGCCGAGGGAGGCGACGAGGATGCCGGCCTGGATGAAGTCGGTCCAGATGACGGCCTTGATCCCGCCCGCCGCGGTGTAGAGGGCGGTGAGGGCGACGATGGTGACGACGGAGAGGGCGTAGATGGCGAGCTCTTCCGAGGGCGTCGGGATGCGTCCGATGAAGATCTCGATGGAGAGGACGACGAGGATGGCGGCGACGTAGAGCCGGGTGCCGCTGGCCAGGGCGCGGGTGACGAGGAAGGTGAGGGAGGCCGCCGTCCGGCTCCGGGGGCCGAAGCGCTGTTCGAGGAACTCGTAGATCGAGACGACGCCGTGCTTGTAGTAGGCGGGAACGAAGAAGCTGCCGACGAGGAACCGGGCCAGGATCGTCCCGATGGCCAACTGGAGGTAGGTGAAGTTCCGCAGCGCGTAGCCTTCCCCCGGCGCGCCGAGGAAGGTGGCGGCGCTGATCTCCGAGGCGAGGATCGAGGCGAGGATGGCCCACCAGGGGATGGAGCGGTTGCCCAGGGCGTAGCCTTCGAGGCTCGACTCGCCAGAGCCTTTCCGCAGCCCGATGGTGAGGATGGCGGCGAAGTAGAGGAGGACGACGAGGAGGTCGAAAACCATGCGTCAGGATTGCTTCCAGCCCGAGTCGCTTTCTCGGACGGCCTTGAGGACGGCACGCCAGAGGACGAAGACGGCCCCGGCGACGGCGGCGAGGAGGAGGAGGACGCTGAGGGAGAACCCGGCCAGGACGGTGATCGACTGGCCCGCGTCGGCGCTGACGCTGACGCCTTCCTTGCATCCCGGGCAGGCCCACGCCCCGGCGGGAACCAGGGCGGGGAGGAGGAAGAGGAGGCGCTTCATGACCGGGGTCCTGCCTAACGATACGCCGCGAGCATCGCGTACACAACGACGCCGGTGACGGAGACGTAGAGCCAGATGGGGAAGGTCCACCGGGCCAGCTTCTTGTGGGCGGGGAAGCGGCCGCTCAAGGAGAGGAAGAAGGTGATCAGGATCATCGGCAACGCGAAGATCGAGAGGACGATGTGGGAGATGAGGAGGGCGAAGTAGACGGGGCGGATGCCGCCCTGGCCCAGGAACTTCATGTCCCCGTGGAGGGCGTGGTTCGTGATGTAGGCGACGAGGAAGAGGGTGGAGAAGAGAAAGGCGGTGAACATCGCGGCGCGGTGGGCGGCGATCTTTCCGGCCTTGCTTCCTTTGATCGCGATGAAGCCGACGACGAGGGCGAGGGCGGAAAGGCCGTTGAGGAGGGCGTTCAGCGCGGGGAGGAAGAGGAGGTGGGTGCCGGCGACGTCGCTCGGGGCGTGCCAGTAGACGAGCCAGAAGAGGAAGGCGGCGGCGACGACGCTGACGGCGAGGACGCCGGCGATGAGGGCGGGAGGCGTCTTCGCCTCGTTGACGGGGAGGGTTTCCGGCATGGCGTTACTGGATCTTTTGTTCCTGCATCAGGGTGGCGATGTCGGTCAGGAGGAGCTTCGGGGTCTCCGGGTCGAGGCCGTCGTGGTAGGCCCGGATTTTGCCCTTTGCATCGACGAGGGCGACCTTCGTGCTGTGGATGATCCGGGTCCCCGCTGTGGCGCCGGGCGCGGTGTTCGGCTGGAAGCCGACGAAGAAGCGTTTGACGACGAGGTCGTTGATCACCGCCGGGCCTCCCGCCAGGGCGTGCCCGGTGAGGAAGATCCAGCGGTCGGGATCGGCATGGTGGAGGGTGGCGTAGGAGCGCAGCTTCTTCGGGGTGTCGTTCTCCGGGTCGATCGAGATGGCGACGATCCGTACGTTCTCCGCGTCCCCCAGCATGCCCTGGAGCTCGATCAGCTTCGCGGTGACGGCGGGGCAGGGGCCGCCGCAATCGGTGAAGAAGAACTGCGCCACCCAGATCTTCCCGGCGAGGGCGTCGGAGGAGAAGGGCTTCCCGGCGCTGTCGGTCAGAGCGAAGGAACCGACCGAGCTGAACTTCGGGAGGCGCGGCCCCTTCTGCCCGAAGGAGTGGGCTACGTGGGTCTGATAGTAGAGAAGGACGCCGAGGAGGATGACGAGGCCCAGGAGGATGCCCTGGATGGGGCGGATGGCGGGTTTCGAGGGGGAACGGAGGCTCATGGGGAAGGAGGGGGGAATATTAGGGATTGCGGACGGAAAGGCGGTTCGTGATCTCGATCGCGGCCCAGAGGAGGAGGGCGGCGAAGCCGAGGGTGACGCCGCCGGAGAGGAGGGCGGGCGGGCAGTTGGCGGGGAGGGCCAGGCCCGGTTCGAGGGCCTGCCGGATGAGGGCGAGGCCGTAGGTGAGGGGGTTCGCCTGGCCCAGGTATTGGAGCCACCGGGCGGAACCGGCGAGGGGGAAGAGGGCGCCGGAGAGGAACCACATCGGCATCAGGAAGAGGTTCATGATGGCGTGGAACCCCTGAGTCGAGTCGAGCGGCCAGGCGATGAGGTAGCCCAGCGCGGTGAGGGAGAGGCCGAGGACGAAGACGGTGCCGGTGAAGAGGAAGCAGGCGGGGATCGAGAACGGCAGACCGAAGTTGAGGGCGATGAGGTAGATGAGGAGGCACTGGCCGAAGGCGAGGAGGGTGCCGCCGAGGAGCTTCGCCAGGACGAAGGCGGCGCGCGGGATCGGCGCGGCGAGGACGCCCTGGAGGAAGCCCTCCCGCCGGTCCTCGATGATGGAGATGGTGGAGAAGATCGCCGTGAAGAGGATGATGAGGAGGAGGGTGCCGGGGAAGAAGTAGTGGAGGTAGGCGGTGGCGTCGGTCGCCTTGCCTGCCCCGGTCCCGGAGCCAAAGGAGGAACCGACGCCGGACCCGATCATGAACCAGAACGCGAGCGGCGTGGCGAGGGCGCCGACGACGCGGTTCCGCTGCCGGAGGAAGCGGACGATTTCCCGGCGCGTGAGGGTGCCGACGGCGAGGAGGAAGGGATGGGTGAGGGTGAACATGGGGGATCAGCCGTTTTGGGTTTCGTCGGGGGCGGCCTCGTCGGCGCTCTCCACGCTGTCGAAGGCGCGGCCGGTCAGCCGGGCGAAGACGTTTTCCAGGGAGGGGGCGGCCAGTTCCAGTCCGGCGATCTGCGGGCGGTAGCGGCGCAGGAGGCCGTTGAGGAGGTCGCGCTCCGCCTCGGGCGAGGTCGCGGCGGGGAGTTCCAGCTCCAGCGTCTCCTCCCCGCGCAGGACGGGAGTGAGGCGGAATTCGGCGGCGATCCGGTCGATGAAGGAGGCCGCGTCAGGCGTCTTCGTCCGCAGGGTGAGGACGGTGCCGCTGACGGCGCGCTTCAGCGCCTCCGGCGTGTCGAGGGCGACGCGGCGGCCCCGGTCGAGGACGAGGAGGCGGTCGCACCACTCGGCCTCGTCGAGGAAGTGGGTTGTCATCAGGATGGTGAGGCCCTCGCTCCGGCGCAGGGCGCGGAGGTAGTCCCAGAGCTCGCGCCGGGCGACGGGGTCGAGGCCGGTGCTGGGCTCGTCGAGGATGAGGAGGGCGGGCTGCGGAACGAGGCTCTTCGCGACCTCGACGCGGCGCTGGAGGCCGCCGGAGAGGGTCTCCACCGCGTCCCGGCGGCGGGAGGTGAGGGCGAAGCGCTCCAGCAGGGCGTCGATCCGGTCGCGCAGCTCGGCGCCGTGGAGGCCGTAGAGGTGGCCGTGGGTGGAGAGGTTCTCCGCGACGGTCAGTTTCTTATCGAGGCTGGGGGACTGGAAGACGATGCCGAAGTGGCGGCGCGCCTCGGCGACGTCACCCGGGTAATCGAACCCGGCAAGGCGGACGGCGCCTTCGGAAAGGGGAACGAGGGTCGAGAGGAGGCGGAAGAGGGTCGTCTTCCCGCTCCCGTTCGGCCCGAGGACGCCGAAGATTTCTCCCTTGTTGACGGAGAAGGAGACGGCGTCGAGGGCGCGGCGTCCGCCGCGGGTCTTGAACGTGTATCCCACGTCGGTGCAAGAAAGGATCGGATCGGAGAGGGCGGAGGAGGCGAGGGGCATGGCTCGGAAAGTTCCTCCCCGGTCAGAGGGGAGGCCGCGATGTTCCGTCATGGCCGCGCCGTTGTCAAACGGGGGATGAAGGGAGAGTGTTCGGGGGGGCGATGATTTACAATGGAGAGGGGGGTGGTTTTCCTGATCTCTCAGTTAAGTGATTCTTCCCCAGTGGGTTATGCGATGTTTGTTCGCCTCTTCTTCCCTCGGGGATCAGGGACAACTTCCTACCGAATCCCCAGCGTCTTCCCCGTCCAGTCTTGGACCCGGGCGGCGAGGGCGGCGTCTTTTTCCAGGGCCTGGCCGTAGGAGGGGATCAGCTTGGCCAGCTTCTCCTTCCACGCGGCGGCCTGGGGCGCGCCCTTGTCAAGGAAGCACCCCTTCAACACGTCGAGCATGATCGGGACGGAGGTGGAGGCCCCGGGCGAGGCGCCGAGGAGGGCGGCGAGGGAGCCGTCGGCGGAGCAGATGACCTCGGTGCCGAACTGGAGGATGCCGCCTTTCTTCGGGTCCTTCTTGATGACCTGGACGCGCTGCCCGGCGATGGCCAATTCCCAGTCCTCGGCGCGGGCGTTCGGAAAATATTCCTTCAGGGCGGCGACGCGGGTCTCCCACGACTGGAGGACCTGGCCGATGAGGTATTGCGTGAGCGGGACGTTGTCGAGGCCGGCCTTCACCATCGGCCAGAGGTTGTCGGGCTTGATCGAGAGGGGGAGGTCGAGGAGGGAGCCCTGTTTCAGGTACTTCGTCGAGAACCCGGCGTAGGGGCCGAAGAGGAGGGCCTTTTTCCCGTCGATGACGCGGGTGTCCAGGTGGGGGACCGACATGGGGGGCGTGCCGACGGAGGCCTTCCCGTAGACCTTCGCGCCGTGGCGGGCGATGAGGTCGGGGTTCTTGCAGCGGAGCCACTGGCCGCTGACGGGGAAGCCGCCGAAGCCCTTCCCCTCCGCGACGCCCGACTTCTGCAGGAGCGGGAGCGCGCCGCCGCCCGCGCCGAGGAAGACGAAGCGCGTCTTCACCGCGCGGCACTCGCCGGAGGAGAGGTCACGGACTTTCAGCTTCCAGCCGCCGTCCTTCGTCTTGTGGAGGCCGCGGACTTCGTGCCGATAGTGGAGGGCGGTCCCCGCCGTCTTCGCGACGTTGTCGAGGAAGGTCCGGGTGAGGGCGCCGAAGTTGACGTCGGTCCCCTCGGGGAAGTAGGTGGCGGCGATCTTCTCCTTCGGGTCGCGCCCTTCCATGACGAGGGGAATCCATTGGGCGATCGTCGCCGGGTCCTCCGAATATTGCATCGCGGCGAAGAGGTGATTCTGCGTCAGCGCGGCGTGCCGCTTGCGGAGGTAGGTGACGTTTTCCTCGCCCCGGACGAAGCTCATGTGGGGCGTCCGCTGGAGGAAGGAGCCGGGCGCGCCGAGTTTTCCGGCCTCGACGAGGGAGGACCAGAACTGCTTGGAGACCTCGAAGGAGGCGTTGATCTTGAGGGCCTTCGAGGTGTCGATGGTGCCGTCGGCGTTTTCCGGGGTGTAGTTCAGCTCGCAGAGGGCGGCGTGGCCGGTCCCGGCGTTGTTCCAGGCGTCGGAGCTTTCCGCCGCCGGGCGGTCGAGGCGCTCGAAGAGGGCGATCTTCCACGACGGCTCCAGTTCCCGGAGGAAGGCGGCGAGGGTCGCCGACATGATGCCGCCGCCGATGAGGACGACGTCGAGGGTTTCGACATTGGAGGAACAGCCGCAGGTACCGGAGGAGCACGACATATGGCGGCCACGTTAGGTCGTCCCCGCGCGGGTGGCAAGGCTCCGGCAGGTGAACCCAGTAGGCTCAGACCGGCCAAGATCGATCAAGAAGCGTCCCGAGGCGAAACGGCGGGCGTCACGATCCGGCGGTGGCCGGGGGCGACTTCGGGGGCGGGTTCAGGGAGCCCTTGAGGGCTTCGCGCAGGGTGTAGAGGAGGGAGTAATTCGAGTCGATCGGGTGGGCGTGGAGTTCCCGGTCGAGCGCGGCGAGGGACTCCTCGGGCTTGCCCTGGGCTTCGAGGGCGGCGGCGGCCCAGAGGAGGCCGACGAAGCCGTAGCCGTCCCCCTTGAAGGAGGCGATGTCGTCGTCGGTGACGGCGGCCTCGCCGCGCATCGCCTTTTGGGCATAGAGGTAGGCCTTGCGGTCGGTCTTGAAGTTGAGGAGTTCCTGCCACGCGGCGTCCTTCGCGGCAGCGTCCTGCATCCGGAGGGCGGCGACGAGACGGACGACGGCCCCGGCGGCGTTCCACGGGGTGGTCTCGGTGTGCTTTGCGGCGTAGGGCAGGGCGCCCTTCCAGTCGAGGATGGCGACGTGCCGCCAGAGGGCGTCGTAGGAGGAGGCCCGGTCGGACGAATCGGCGGTGAGGTCGCCGTCGAGTTTCGCGACGAGGGCGGCGGCCTGGTCGGCGTGGCCGTGGCGGGTCTGGTATCCGGCGACGAAGATTTGGGTCCAGCCGTCTCTGGGGAAAAGCACTGCGGCCAGGGTATCGAGGGGGGCTTTGGACTCCTCCGTGCCGGAGTCCTGGGCGAGGTGCTGGGCAGTCGTGGAAAGAGCCTGGGAAAGGGGGGACGGGGTTTCGGTGGCATTGCCCGCCGCCTTGGCGAGTTGCATTTCTGCGGCGATCAGGGTGTGGATGTGGAGGGAGTAGGGAGGGTATTGGCTCTGCGCCGTGAGGAGAGTGAGGAGGTCTTCGGGGGTGGTCTCCTCGGGATGCTTCGTAAAGCCGATGCGGTAGGCCTGGAGGACGATGCTCTTCGGATATTTCCCGATCAGGGGTGGGAGGAGCGGGGCCGCCTCGTCGTTCTTCCAGAGTTCCATCTTTTGCGTGAGGAGGAGGAAGCGGAGGGGATCGGTCGCCTTGGCCGGGTCCTGCAGCTCGCGCGCCAGCCAGGCGTCCCGCGTCAGGCCGTCCTCCTTGCCCGTGCTGATGCAGCGGGCGAGCCAGCCCCGCGCCCACGCGCTGTCGGGGGATTTTTCGAGCAGGGCGCGGAAGAGGGGCAGGGCGGCCTGGTAGCCCTGGCGGAAATAGGTGAAGAGGGCCTTTTCCCCGGCCTCCCGCTCCGAGGAGACGGAGGTGAATTCGGGGGAAAGGGAGAGGGGGTCGCGCAACGCCTTGAAGAGGGTGGCGCGGAGGACTTTGGCCGAGGAGGTGTGGTTGGCGAAGACGACGGTGCCGTCGGGGTCGATCAGGTAATTGGCGGGGACGGTGTGGGCCTTCCATGCGGCGAGGTCCTGGCCGGGGGCGGGGAGGGCCTGGATGCCGCGGCTGGGAGAGAACGTGGAGAGGAGGACGTCGTCCATGGACGGCGCCAGGGAGACCTGGACGAAGTCGAAGGGGCGGTCCTTCAACTCCTCGGCGATCTCGGAACCGACGAGGCCGACGTTCTCCGAGGGGGGACACCAGGTCTCGCCGAAGCTGAGGAAGACCCACCGGCCCCGAAAGTCGGCCAGGGTCTTCGCGGTGCCGTCGGCGAGGACGAGGGAGAGGTCGGGGGCCGGTTTCTTGACGAGGGCCTGGAGCTCGATGTCGGAGAAGAGGGTGAGGCCCGTGGGTAGCTCGGCGTGCAATGGAACGAGGGCCAGGCCGGAGACCAGCAGGACGAGCGCAAGGGAACGCACGCCCTCCTGCTTACCCGAAACGGCTCGACGAGGCTACCGAAAGAAACGCAAGATCGCGGGATGGATTCCGTTTTACCGGATGCCGCGCTTCAAGCCTTTCCCGGCTCGTAATTGAGGTTGGGGGCGAGCCATTTCTCGGCCTCGGCGAGGGGGATGCCCTTGCGCTGTGCGTAGTCTTCGAGTTGGTCTTTTCCCAAGCGCCCGACGGCGAAGTATTTCGACTCCGGGTGGGCGAAGTAGAGGCCGCTGACGGAGCTGGCGGGCCACATGGCGCAGCTCTCGGTCAGCTTGATGCCGGTCCGCGCCTCGGCGTCGAGGAGGCGGAAGAGGACGGGCTTTTCCGTGTGGTCGGGGCAGGCGGGGTAGCCGGGGGCGGGGCGGATGCCGCGGTATTGCTCGTCGATGAGTTGCTCCCCGGTGAGGTTCTCGGCGAGGCCGTAGCCCCAGAGGTCGCGGACTTTCTTGTGGGTCGCCTCGGCCAGGGCCTCGGCGAGGCGGTCGGCGATGGCCTTCACCAGCAGGGCGTCGTAGTCGTTGTGCTGCTTCTCCAACTCGGCGCAGAGTTCATCGACGCCTTGGCCCGCGGTGACGGCGAAGCCGCCGACCCAGTCGAGGCGGCCCGAGTCGCGCGGCGCGATGAAGTCGGCGAGGGCGTAGTGGGGCTGTTGCTGCGGTTTCTCGGCCTGCTGGCGAAGGGTGCGGAAGACGGTGAGGAGCTTGCGCTCCTCCGGCGCGGCGGGGTCGTAGACCTCGATATCGTCGCCGACGGAGTTCGCGGGGAAGAGGCCGAAGAGGGCCTTCGCGGTGAGACGCTTCCCCTCGACGATCCAGTTCAAAATGCGCTGGCCGTCGGCGAATAGTTCCGTGGCCTGTTGGCCGACGACTTCGTCCTGCAAGATTTTCGGGTAGCGCCCGCGCAGTTCCCAGGCGTGGAAGAAGGGGGACCAATCGATGAAGGGGACGATCTCGGCCAGGGGGAAGTCGTCGATGAGGGTGATCCCCGGTTTGGCGGGAGTGGGGATGTCGGCCTTCGCCCAGTCGCACGTGAACCGGCGGGCGCGGGCCTCGGCGAGGGGGAGCATCTTCACGGCGGCGCGGCGGGCGCCGTAGTCTTCGCGGACCTTCGTGTATTCGGCGGCGATTTCGGCGAGGTAGCCGGGGCGGGTCTCGGCGTTGGCGAGTTGCCCGGCGACACCGACGACGCGGGAGGCGTCGATGACGTGGACGACGCCGTGCGCGTACTCCGGTGCAATTTTGACGGCGGTGTGGGCGCGGCTGGTCGTCGCGCCGCCGATGAGGAGGGGGAGGGTGAAGCCCTCTCGTGTCATTTCTTTCGCCACGTTCACCATCTCGTCGAGGGAGGGGGTGATGAGGCCGGAGAGGCCGATGAGGGTGGCTTTTTGTTCCCGGGCGGCGGCGAGGATCTTGTCGGCAGGGACCATGACGCCGAGGTCGATGACCTCGTAGCCGTTGCAGGCGAGGACGACGCCGACGATGTTCTTGCCGATGTCGTGGACGTCGCCCTTGACGGTGGCCATGACGATCTTGTCCTTCACGGTCAGCGTCCCCTCGGCGGCGAGGCGGCGCTTTTCCTCCTCCATCGCCGGGGTGAGCCACGCGACCGATTTCTTCATGACGCGGGCGCTTTTCACAACCTGCGGGAGGAACATCTTACCCGCGCCGAAGAGGTCGCCGACGACGCGCATGCCGTCCATGAGGGGCCCCTCGATGACGTTGAGGGGGCGGCCGTATTTGGCGAGGGCCTCTTCCGTATCGGCGTCGACGAAATCGGTGATCCCCTTCAGAAGGGCGTGTTCGAGGCGCTTCTCGACCGACTCGCTGCGCCACGCCTCTTCCTTCGGTCCCTCGGCCTTGGCTCCCGAAGCGCCCGCCTTCAGCGCCTCGGCGAAGGTGATGAGGCGCTCGGTCGCATCGGGGCGGCGGTCGAGGAGGACGTCCTCGACGCGCTCCAGGAGGTCCTTCGGGATCTCGTCGTAGACGCCGAGCTGCCCGGCGTTGACGATGGCCATGTCCATCCCCGCCCGGATGGCGTGGTAGAGGAAGGCGGCGTGCATCGCCTCGCGGACGGGGTTGTTCCCGCGGAAGGAGAAGGAGACGTTGGAGAGGCCGCCGCTGACCTTCGCGTGGGGGAGGGTCGTCTTGATTTCCCGGACCGCCTCGATGAAGTCGACGGCGTAGTGATTGTGCTCCTCCATGCCGGTGGCGACGGTGAGGATGTTCGGATCGAAGATGATGTCCTGCGGGGGGAAGCCGATCCCGGTGAGGAGCCGGTAGGCGCGGGTGCAGATGCGGACTTTCTCCGCCTGCGTCGCGGCCTGGCCCTGCTCGTCGAAGGCCATGACGACGGTCGCCGCGCCGTAGCGCATGATTTTCCGGGCGCGCTCCAGGAAGGTCTTCTCGCCGTCCTTCAGGCTGATCGAGTTGACGATGGCCTTCCCCTGGACGCAGCGGAGCCCGGCCTCGATGACGCTCCACTTGGAGCTGTCGATCATGATGGGGACGCGGGAAATCTCCGGCTCCGAGGCGATGAGGTTCAGGAAGCGGACCATCGCCGCCTCGCCGTCGAGCATCCCTTCGTCGAGGTTGACGTCGATGACGTTCGCGCCGCTCTCCACCTGCTGCCGGGCGACGGCGAGGGCCGCGTCGTAATCCCCGGCCAGGATGAGCTTGGAGAACTTCGGCGAACCGGTGACGTTCGTCCGCTCGCCGACCATGGTGAAGATCGGTTCCCGTCCGATGGTGTAGGGCTCCAGGCCGCTGAGGTGGAGGTAGGGATCGGCCTCCGGGACGACGCGGGGCGGGATCGACGCGACGGCCCGCGCGATGGCGGCGATGTGGTCGGGGTTGGTCCCGCAGCAACCGCCGACGATGTTGAGGAGGCCGCTCCGGGCGAATTCGGCGATGACCTCGGTCATCTGTTCCGGCGTCTCGTCGTAGCCGCCGAAGGCGTTCGGCAGACCGGCGTTCGGATGGCAGCTGATGAAGCAGGGGGCGATGCGGGAGAGCTCCTGCAGGTAGGGCCGCATGTCCTTCGCCCCGAGGGCGCAGTTGATGCCGACGGAGAAGGGGCGGGAATGGGCGACGGAGTTCCAGAAGGCCTCCGTGGTCTGCCCGGAGAGGGTCCGGCCGGAGGCGTCGGTGATCGTCACGGAGATCATTACCGGGAGGCGGCGGCCCAGCTTGTCGAAGACGGCCTCGACGGCGTAGAGGGCGGCCTTCGCGTTGAGGGTGTCGAAGATGGTCTCGACGAGGATCAGGTCGCTGCCGCCCTCGATCAGTCCCTCGACCTGCTCCGTGTAGGCCTCGACGAGCTGGCCGTAGGTCACGGCGCGGAAGCCGGGGTTGTTCACGTCGGGCGACATCGAGGCGGTCTTGCTGGTCGGCCCGATGGAACCGGCGACGAAGGCGGCCTTGCCGGGGTTCTGCGCTTTATGTTTGTCGACGGCGGCGCGGGCGACCCGGGCGGCGGCGACGTTCAGTTCCCGGGCGATGGCCTCCATGCCATAGTCGGCCTGGGAGACGGTGGTGCTGTTGAAGGTGTTCGTCTCGACGAGGTTCGCCCCGGCGTCGAGGTAGGCCGTGTGGATCGCCTCGATGGCGTCGGGCCTCGTGAGGACGAGGAGGTCGTTGTTCCCCTTCAGGTCGGAGGGCCAGTCCCGGAAGCGGTCGCCCCGGAAATCGGCCTCTTCCAGCTTGGGCGTGATGCGCTGGATCATCGTCCCCATGCCGCCGTCGAGGATTGCGATGCGGCGGGAGAGGAGGGACTGAAGCTCGGGCAGGGGATCGGGAACCATGATGGAAACTACGATAAGTAGCTCTTTTTCAACGGGGATCAAGAATGGAGGCGGTTTTTTCGAGGACAGCCGCCTCGCTTCGCTGGCGGAAAACGGGGGGATCGCGAAGTAATAGGTGATGCCCTTCGGGACCGGGTACCCTGCCGTCGCTATAGCGACAAAGAGATAAAAGGGGCTAACTGACTAGCAGGGCCGGGAGGCAATCGCTTCGCTTCCCTGTACAGCTGGAGGCGACCCGCGCGTTTGAACGAATGGAGGGCGTGCCGCCCTCCAAGCCTCCCGGCTCTGATATAACAGAACTGGCCTACAGGTATGACCGAAGGGATGTCGTCTACTTCGGATAGAGGATGTCCGCTTCTTCTAACCCGCTTGGGAGGAATCACTGGGGAATGGGCTTATGATGGGATGCATAAGCCTGTGTTTTTCCCGGAAGACGTGCTAGAACCGGGGCATGCCCTGGGCGAAACCTTCCAAACCGTCCTTTTCCGTGCGGGAAACCCCGCCGCCTTATGGCTATGGCACCGCCTTTCCCAAGATTGCCAAAACGAAGCAGGACGAGCTGAAGACCTACGCCGCCCTCGGTCTGGGACGCGGCTATAAGTCGGCGAAGGGCCGCCGGAAGCTGGCCCCCCTGGCCGACGGGCCGACGCTCCTCATCGGCGGCGACGACTCCTCTCGGCCCCAGATCGTCGTGAACCGGGAACGCTACCGGAAGACCCGCCTCGACGTCCTCCGCCGTCTGTTGCTGGAGGCGCGGGACCTGATGCCGGGTGTGGGGAAGGACCTCCTCCTCGACCTCCTCCACCCCCGCGTCGAGCGGGAGACCTACGAGCACCTGGCCCTGGTCCATTACGAGGGGCCGCGCCTCGACGCCGCCTTCCAGCGCCTCCACGGGCGGAACCCGACGGCACGGGAGCGGGAACTCCTCGCCCCGCCGGAGGAACGGGGCGCGGGGAAGGCCAAAGCCAAGGAGCTGACGAAGAAGGAAGAGGCGGCGGCATCGAACGCGGCCTATGCCTCCTATCGCGCCGGGGTCCTCGACGAGGTGCTGGGCCAGGTCCAGGCCCGGCAGACCCACAATCCCGCCCGTTACCAGTCCCTGTGGGCCGAGGCCGTGGGGCCGGAGATCGCGATGCAGAGCCGTTTCGAGAAAGTCGACCCCGGCACCGGTATTGCCTACTTCCGCTGCATGAACAGCGCCCTTTCGTTCCGTCTTCAGCGGATGACCGATTTGCCGAAAAAGCTGTCGAAGGCGCTGAAGGTGGCGGTGCGGCAGGTGAGGGTGATGTATTGAGGGGGGGCGCGAAGTTATGGGGGCGGCCCTTCGGGGCTGGGTAGAATCGCTTCGCTTGCCTGTACAGGTGGAGGCGACCCGCGCGTTTGAACGAATGGAGGGCGTGCCGCCC